>JAZSEN010000119.1:0-6615 GCA_045531675.1 Faecousia sp. | reverse complement strand
CTCCACCATTGCCTTGAACTTCTCCACAAGTGCGGCGATGCCCTCCTCGCCCTGAGCGGGGTCGATGATGTAGAGCACCTCGTACTTACCGGTGATCTTAGCCATGTTGTTTGCACCTCCTTTTGGACTTTTAGGCCCACGGTCGCGCCGTGAGCAAGGATATGTCCGCATTCGCAGACATCGTACATTATAGCAACGCCCTCTCTTTTTGTCAAGTTTTTTCTTAATAAAAATAATCACCGCTACGATTGTAGCGGTGATTTCAGATTTTATCGTCCGGTTGTCGCCTGAGAAAGGCGTCCATTTTCGTCGATGGTTCCGTAATAATTGCCCACGCCGTCAAAGGTCTTGTCAAAAATCCGGTCTCCGGCATCGTCGATAACGGTCCACTTGCCCTCCTGAGTCATAACTGCGGCATAGCCGTCCTCGTAGAACATGGTGGTGCAGCGGTAGTCAGCGGCGATGACCAGCTTGCCGGTGGTGTCGATGTAGCCCCAGTTGGTGCCGTCCACGCAGACCGGTGCCAGACCCTGAGCGAAGAGCCCCATATCAGAATAGCCAGGCTCCAGAATCCAGTTGCCTTTTTTATCAATCAGACCCCAGCCGTCGTCAGTGAGGACCTGCGCCACCCCCTGATAAAAATCCCGGGCGACAATGAACCGGGGCTGGATGACAGTTTCACCCTTGGTGTTGATGTAGCCGTACTTCTCACCGATTTTCACAGAAGCAAGGCCGTCCTCAAAGATCACATACCAGTCGTATTGGGGTTCAATGACGAATTTACCGGTGGTGTCGATGACGCCCCACTTGCCGTCCTTCTTCACGGTGCAAAGCCGGTTGCGGAAATGCTCCACGCCCTCAAACTGGGCCTCGATGATCCACTTGCCGGCGGAGTCCAGAAAACCCCACTTGCCATCGGACTTGACGCCAATCAGACCGTCAAAAATAATCTGGTAAGTGGATTCATCGCCCTGAAACTGCTCGAACTGGGTATCAAAGACCATAGAGCCGGTTCTGTCCACAATGGCATACTTCTGATTAGACCAGCCTACCACAGCAACGCCCTTTTTGAAGGGCCAGCCCCGTCCGCAGCCGTCACGGAACTGGGTGATGGTGCGACCGGTGTGGTTGATGATGCTGTAAACGGGATGGGTCAGGGTTTCGTCCAGCAGGCCCACCGTCGCAAATCCCTCAGAGAAGGGCATCGCGATTACAAATTTGGGCTGGATTTCCCAATCTCCGTCGGGATTCATATAGCCCCACAGACCGTTGTCGTTGACGGGCAGAAGTCCGGCATTGAATTTGGAGGGATTCTTCAGCAAGGGCTCAATGATTACCTCGCCATTGATGTCGATAAAGCCCCATTGCTCGCCGATTTTTACGCAAATGCGGTCGTTGTTGACCAATGCGTCGGACAGGGTGTTGTCAGGAAGGGGATCCGGTTCCGGCTCCTGAGGGACTGCCGTGCCGCCGGTGGTGGTACTGGGAATGGTGCCAATGCTGGGAGGCTTGGTGGCGCAGCCGCAAAGCAGCAAAGTCAGCACCAGAACCAATGCAAGAATTCGTTTCATATCAGTTTCCTCCGAAGGACATAGTAACACAAGTTTACCAAATGCCCGCAAAACTGTCAAGTCCGTGGATGCTTATCCACGAAATATGTCCCTTTCCGCGCCAAAAAACCGCTCCGGAAATCCGGAGCGGTTTATTGATATCATTACTTACCAGCGTTGGCAATCTGAGCGGCGACCTCAGCAGCGAAGTCGTCCTCCTTCTTCTCGATGCCCTCACCCTTGATGTAGTGAACAGCGTCGATGAAGGTAACCTTGCCACCCAGCTTCTTGGCAGCATCGGCGATGTAGCCGGCCACGTCGCCCTTGAACAGGTCGGAGCGGACGAACTCCTGCTGCAGCAGGCAGATTTCCTTGTAGAAAGCAGCCATCTTACCGGCAGCAATCTTCTCCTTGACCTCGGCGGGCTTGGAAGCCATCTTGGGGTCGTTGTCCATCAGAGCGACCTGAACAGCCAGCTCCTTGTCGATTTCAGCCTGAGGCACCTGAGACTTATCCCAGTACTTAGCGCCCATAGCGGCAATCTGCATAGCAACGTTCTTGCCGATTTCGGTGGCATCGATGTCGCCCTCGACAGCCAGGTTGACCAGAACACCGTGGGTGCCGCCGGCGTGAACGTAAGCGACGTTGGTATTCTCGGGCAGACGGACGAAACGGCGAATCTGCATGTTCTCGCCGATGGACATGACCTTCTCCTGCATAATCTCGGTAACGGTCAGGTTGGAGTTGGGGTAGGTGCAAGCCTTCAGAGCGTCCACATCAGCAGGGTTCTGCTCAGCAACCACCACAGCCAGATTCTTGACCAGATCCAGGAAAGCATCGGTCTTGGCAGCGAAGTCGGTCTCGGAGTTGACCTCAATCACGACACCCACGCCGTTCACGACGGTAGCCAGAGCGACACCCTCGGCAGCAATGCGGTCAGCCTTCTTAGCGGCCTTGGCCAGACCCTTCTCACGGAGCCAGTCCACAGCCTTGTCCATATCACCGTCGGTGGCAGCAAGAGCAGCCTTGCAGTCCATCATGCCGACGTTGGTCATTTCACGGAGCTTCTTAACATCCAGTGCGGTAAAAGCCATTGTTATTTCCTCCTAGTATCGAATAATTACTCAGCAGCGGTCTCGGACTCAGCCTCAACAGCATTGTCCTCACCCTGACGGCCCTCGATGGCAGCATTGGCCATGGTTGCAGCAATCAGGCGGATGGCGCGGATGGCGTCATCGTTGCCGGGAATCACGTAATCGATTTCATCGGGATCGCAGTTGGTATCGACGATAGCCACGATGGGGATATTCAGCTTGCGAGCCTCAGCGATGGCGTTGCGCTCCTTGCGGGGATCAACGATGAACAGGCAGGCAGGCAGCTTCTTCATTTCCTTAACGCCGCCCAGGTACTTCTCCAGCTTCTCGATCTCGCCCTGCAGCTGGATGACTTCCTTCTTGGGCAGCATGGCGAAGGTGCCATCAGCCTCCATCTTACGCAGCTGAGCCAGACGATCGATACGGGTACGCATGGTGCGGAAGTTGGTCATCATACCGCCCAGCCAACGGGCGTAGACATAGTAACCGCCGCAACGTGCAGCCTCTTCCTTGATAGCGTCCTGAGCCTGCTTCTTGGTGCCGACAAACAGAACATTGCCGCCATTGGCAGAGATCTCACGGACGAAGTTGTAAGCCTCCTCCAGCTTCTTAACGGTCTTCTGCAGGTCGATGATGTAGATACCGTTACGCTCGGTGTAGATGTAGGGGGCCATTTTGGGGTTCCAGCGGCGGGTCTGGTGACCAAAGTGCACGCCGGCCTCCAGCAGTTGCTTCATAGATACGACAGCCATTTTGATATTCTCCTTTTGTTTTTTCCTCCACCCCGATCATCTCGCACTGCCCGCCCGCAAGGGGCACTTGGGGGTACGATCACCGGGTGTGTGGTGTGATAATGTCACGGGCAATGCCCATGCCGAATCATTATAGCGGAAACAAATCCGTTTTGCAAGTAGTTTTTCCAAAAATTTTAAGAAATATTCTATAAAATCTTCCTGACCGGTGGGCAAGGGGACAAAAACAGGCACCGCTTTCGCGGTGCCTGCCGTATTATGGATTAGTGGAGTGCGCCACCGTTGAAGTTATCTTCGCTCTCGACAAAGTCTTCCAGACCCTTGCCGCTGGTAACGATAACATCCTCGTTCTCAAAGAGAACGACTTCCATTTCAGCGCGCTCGTAAAGAGTTTTCATATTCTTTTATCCTCCTTTGAAAAATCAGGCCAGGATGTCGGACAGGACGATGGTACGGTAATTGGTGCCGACCTCGTAGCCATCCAGCCCAACGAACACAGCACAGACCTGGATGTCAGTGCCGTAGTACTCGGCGGGGATGTCGGTGATGGTGTAGGTGACCAGATAGCCTTCGTAGCCGAAGATGTCATTGCAGGTCAGGGGCTCGCCGTTAGCCTTGATGGCCTCGTAGACAACCTCACAGTTCAAAAAGGCGGTCTCGCCGTTGATGGTGACCCGGAACTCCACGTTGGCATAATCCAGGGTTCTGACGGAGGTAATCAAACGCAGATCCACGGTGGCATCGTCCGCGGAAGCGTCAGCGTTCAGCTGGAACTTCACCTCGGCCTCACCGAACTCGTACACATCACAGGTGACCTCGTGTGTCTCAGCGTTGAAGGTGATGGTGATTTCACCGGGGTTCTTCACCACGACGGAGTAGTTGCCCTCGCCGTAGCCGTAGGAGGGAGACTCCCAAGTGCCAGTGGTAATCTTGTACTCGTAGGTACCGGCATACCAGACATCGAAGACGATCTCGTACAGGCCGGTCTCCTCATTGTAGACCATCTTGTTGTCCTCAAAACCGGGATTCCACTCCACGTCGCACAGCTCCTCGTCGCCGGCAACGTAGTAGTCGTAGACGGGCTCGACAACAGGAACATCGTTGGTCAGGGTACCTTCCTCAACGTTCAGAACGAAGGTGACGTCAGTAGCCTCTTCCAGAGTCAGGACCAGATTGTCGCCGCCGGGAACCTTGAAGCTCCAGTCAGCGGTAGCAGCCTTGTACTCGTAAGTACCGGCAGCCAGACTCAGGGTGATGGCGTAGGTACCGTCATCCTGCTTGATCATCTTGTTGCTGTCGTCAGCAGCCCAGTCGTTCATGGAGCCGCGCAGGTAGTAGTCAATCTCGACCTCAATACCGCTGCCCAGAGTGTAGGTCAGGGAGTTGGCAGCCAGATCCAGAGTGAAGGTGACGGTGTCGTCAGCATCCAGAGTCAGGGACAGGTTGGAGCCGCCGGGGCAGGACCAGGACCAATCCTCGATAGCAGCCTTGTACTGATAAGTACCGGCAGCCAAATCCATAGTGACGGAGTAAGTGCCGTCGCCATTGTCGGTCATGGGATTATCCAGACCCCAGCCGTTCATCTCGCCGCGCAGGTAGTACACGGTTTCGGGAATCTCGACCTCGGCGCCGGAATAGACAGACCATGCTTTATCGGCGTGGTTGAAGCAGTTCTCACCGGTGGTGGGCAGGGTCAGGTTGGCGGTCTGAGCGTTGCCGTTGTTGAAAATCAGGCCTTCCTTACCGGCCAGATCGGCGGGAATCTCGTAGCTCCAGTAGCCGTTACCCAGATCGGTAGCGGTTTCGCCGGGCCAACCGGGGTTGTAGCCGGCGCTGCCCCACCAGTAGACGTAGACAGTGGACCAGTTGCTGGTGTTTGCGAAGTAGACAGTGACGGTGTCCGCAGCGAATACCGTCATGGGCAGCATGGCCAGAGCCATTGCCAGAACCAGCACAACACTGAGCAGACGCATGTTGAATGTTTTCATAGTTTTTCCTCCTTTATTTTTGGCATATTCTTCTGAGTATAGCCTTGTATATTATACAATAGGAAATTTAAATTGTGAATTAGTATGTATGCTAAAATATTAAAATACATTTTGTGCAATTTGCTGAAAATTGCACAAACCCCCATGGAACCAGCCGGTTCCATGGGGGTGCATATATGGATTTATCAGATTTTCTCAGCGGCTTCCACAACGTGCTTCATCAGCACGGAGGTGGTAACAGCGCCCACGCCACCGGGAACGGGGGTGATGGCCTCAACGATGGGCTCAACCTCCTCGAACACGGCATCGCCGGACATACCGCCCTTGCCTCTGGCGGTGACCTTGTCGGGGTTCCAGTTCATGGACACATCAATAACAATCTGACCGGGACGGACGAAATCCTTGGTCAGGCTGTTCAGCACACCGGCAGCGGAGATGATGATATCCGCCTCGCGGCACACGGCAGCGGTGTCCACAGTCTTAGTGTGGCACACGTTGACGGTGGCGTTCTTGCCAATCAGCATCATGGCGGCAGGCTTGCCAACCACCAGAGATCTGCCGATTACCACAGCGGACTTCCCCTTGCAGTCGATGCCGTAGTAGTCCAGAATCTCCATGCAGGCAGAGGGGGTGCAGGGGGCATAGCCCAGATCGCTGCGACCCTGATAGACACCGGCGCTGCTCAAATCGGTCAGGCAGTCCATGTCCTTCTTGGGATCCAGACGGTTGCACAGATCTCTCTGATAAGGACGCAGGTGGGCGGGGAAGGGCTGGAACATCAGCACGCCGTGAACGGTGTTGTCGGCGTTGACCTGATCGATGACAGCCTCCACATCCTCACGGGAGGCATCCTCGGGCAGCTCAAAGACCTTCACATCCACACCAACGGTCTCTGCCTTCTTGATGGCACCCTTCTCGTAGCTCAGGTCGTCGGGACGGGCGCCCACGCGGACGATGCCCAGAGTGGGAGCAATGCCCTTCTCACGCAGGGCGGCGGTACGCTCCAGCAGGTTGGCTACCAGAGCTTCGTTTACTTCTTTACCAAGCAGTTGCTTTGCCATAATTATCCTCCAAGATATGTATGAGATGTTGTAAATTATCGTTTAGCGGTTTAATCCGGATTATATTGTAGGGGAGGGTCTTGACCCTCCCGCAACCTAATGGCTTTTGAGATGTTGCAAACTGTGCTGAAAACGTACCTGTTTGCATAGTATTAACAGCTCAGAAGTTG
>JAZSEN010000055.1:0-6091 GCA_045531675.1 Faecousia sp. | reverse complement strand
GCTGTTCAGCACAGTTTTGGCGTAGGCCACCGCATGGTAGCCGGCTATGGAGCTGTACACATAGCTGCCGTCGGACAGCTTGGCGTAGACCTTGAAATACAGGGTATCCGCCAGATTCTTGGCAGGGATACCGTTGGAGGTAGTGAAATAGCTGCTTCCGCTGGCGGTATAGCCGGGAATGATTTCCAGAGCATCGGCAACGGTGCCGTTTTCCAATCTGGAAGCGAAGGTAAGCAGGCCCATCTCCACCACGTTGTCCGTATTGGTCGCGTTGAAGTAGATGTTGTACTGAATCTGATCCCTGAACGCCAGCGTGGGATAACTCAAGGTCAGCGTGGGCTTGATTATCTGCACAAAACTCGGATCCTTACCACCGCAGTTGATGCAGTAGCCCGATGAATAGTGGTGACCGGTGGCGGCCATTACGTTTCCGGTGTAGGAGCTTCCGCAGGCGGAACACTTGTAGACAGTATGTCCGCTGGCGGTGCAGGTAGGGGCCACCACCGTAGTTTTGTAACTGTGACCGGTGGCGGAAGTGTTGTTGCCGGTGTAGCTATCACCACAGACCGTGCAGATGTACTTGGTATAGCCGGCGGTGCTGCAGGTAGGAGCGGTGACAATCGCATTATACTTATGACCGGTGGCGGAAACGATGCCGTCCATATAGCTGTGTCCGCAGTCGATGCAGATGTGGCGGGTACCGCCACTGGAGGTGCAAGTGGGGGCGGTGTACTGAGAAGTATAAACGTGACCGGTGGCGGCAACAGGGTTATCGGTATAGCTGCTGCCACAGTCCATGCAGGTGTAGGTGGTGTAGCCACCTGCGGTGCAAGTAGGCGCGGTTACGATGCCGCTGTTGTAGGTATGACCGGTGGCATAGATGCTCTTCTGGTAGCTCTCACCGCAAAGCGTGCAGGTATATTTTCGCACACCGGTGGTATTGCAGGTGGCCGGTGTCACAACAACGCCCTGATCATACTTGTGACCGGAGGCGGCAACGGACTCGGTGTAGGTATCGCCGCATCTGGTGCAAATGTAGGTCGTACCGCCGGGGGCTGTGCAGGTGGGGGCATTGTAGGTGGAGTTATAGTTGTGACCGCCGGTGGTCAGAGTTTCCGATTCAGTATAACCGCAGGCAATGCAGCTACGGCTGCGGCTGCCGGGCTGGGTGCAGGTGCCTGAAATGGAAGTCCATTCGCCAAAACTGTGACCGGAGGTGGAGGTGACCCCCTCATTAATCAAACCGCAGGTAGAGCAGGCCTTAATCTCATAGCCTTCCTGCGTGCAGGTGGCTGCCGTTACCGTGGTTGTGGTGTAGGTATGGCTGCAGCCGGTCTGACTGACGCTGGCGGGGATGACTACGAAGTAATTCATCGCCAAAGTCACAGTGCCAGAGTTTTTGCCCAGAGTGGTCACATCCGCAGCGTAATAGTTTTCATAGGTGGCGTAGAGGGTGTAGGTGTAGTTGCCGGCAGTCAGGCTGCCGAATTTGGTGTAGGCATCCAGATTACTGTAATGCAGGGGGTAGGACTTGGTGTCCACGGGGTCCGAGTAGCCGACGGCCTGAGCGCCATCGATACCGAAGCCCTGATAGACGTACAGAGCCACATTTTTCAGCTGATTGTAGCTGGACTGGATGGCACCGTCCACGATGAACATAGTCCCTGCCACGTGGCCATTAGGGAAGGTAGCATCGTTCAGGCAGATATCGGAGGTAATCTGATCCACATAGCTGACGTGACCGCCGTACATATAGCCGGTCTTGCCGGATTTGGAGGTGACCTCATACCACAGATTACCAAAGCTGTTGCGGTACAACGCAACGGCGGTGTAGGTATCGCCGGCGGAGGCGGTTTCAATGGTGGTGGACTCATAGCTGCCCACAGAGCAAGGCTGGGTGTTCACAGGGGTAGACTCGTTTGCCTTGATGGTGCAGTGGGAGGGGAAGGACTCCAGTGTGGACACGTATTCCAGAGAAGCATTGGCATTGTACCACTGGTGAATCTGGTCAATGGTATCGTAAGTCGCATAGCCGTTGCGGTAGTATGTGGCGGAGGAGCCACTGACTGTCATGGAGGTTACAGTGCGCTGCCAAGGATCCAGAATTTGATAGGTACTGCCGGAACGACCTACCACCACCACATAGTGGCCCAAACTGGAATAACCGGGAATATGGATAACGGGAGGGCTGTATTTGCCGTTGCCGTTGATGTACTTGTCGGTGGCTGTGGACAAAGAAGAGGCGGAATAGGACAGGTAGGTGCTGCCGCCCCAGCCGGTGGTGAAAGAGGTAGCGCCGTTGTTGGCAACGAGAATATCGTTGGCAGTCTTGTTGACGCCGATGTACGACAACGCCATGGAAATACTGGCAGTTCCACATTCCACGCTGGCACCGGTGTAGTAGCCAAAGGTGCTGGAGGGCCAGTAGGCAGAGTAGAAGTAACTGTCGCTGGTGACCTGAGAAACATAACGGATAGTGCCGCAAGTGACGGTGGACGAGTAACCATACTCAATCATGGCGTAGGGGGCGTAGGTGCTCTGTACGGCAGCAGAAGCCTCCAGAGGTAACCATGGAATCAGAGCGCAGAGCAATGCGCAAGCAAGCAGAGCGGACATGATTCTCTTTAACATATTTTTCTTCCTCCTATGTACAATTCGCTGTGAAATAAAATATTTATCCAGCATTTTTCTAGGTAAATCATACAGGATGTCGGACAAAAAATCAAGATAAATGTTGTATTCTCCCGAAAACAAAAGAATAATAGATTCATTATCCGGTATCCAATCCTTCGCCAAAAAAACAGCACGCTGGATTAGAATCATCCAGCGTGCATTGTTCATGATTTTTTCAGAGCTTTCAGAATTTGTCCGATTTTCGGAGGTGTGCCGTACATCAAAACACCCATCCGGTAGATTTTTGCCGAAAGTACTCCAATGCCAAAAGTGGACCCAATCAGAATACCGATGGATATCAAAATCTCATACAGGGGCACCGTACTCATGCCGATTCGTGTAAACATCGCCATAGGCGAAGTCAAAGGAATAAAGGAACACACCTTCATCAGCGGGGTATCCACATTGTTATCGCTCAGAGCCACGATAATTACCATAAACGCCAGGGCATATACCAGTGTAATGGGCATGGTTGAAGTGTTGATATCCTCCAGCTTGGTGGCCGTAGATGCCACAGCCGCATAGATAAACGCATACAGCAAAAAGCCCAGTACAAAGAACACAAGCATATAGCCCAGAATACTCAGGGGCATATCGAAAAGCTCCGCAACCATGCTGCCGGCATCCCAGTAATCCTTATTGAGATTAAAGCATACAAACGCCGTTCCGAAAATCGCAGCCAGTTGAACAAAACCTGCCAGACAGGACGCAATCACCTTGCCAAACATCATACTGGCAGGCTTGGCGCTGGTAATCAGCAGCTCCATTGCGCGGGAGCTTTTCTCCGTTGCCACGTTGGTGGCTACCATCTGACCATAGAGGATAATTACCATATACAGAGCCATGAGCATGAAATAGGTATAGAAAAAGTTCTTACTCTGATCCTTACCCAGCATTTTTGTTTCGCGCACAATATCGGGAGAAAGAATCTGCTCAACCTCCTGCTCTGAAAGACCGGTTTTCAGCAGCATATCCATACGATATATTCCAGTCAGTACCTCATCTGCGATGGCGGTGTTGGCATCATACATAGAAAGGTTGTTTACATAATATTTGTAGCTGGTCAGACTGTCCACTACAAACGCACACTCCGCTTCGCCGGACAGGATTTTCTGCTCCACGTCACCTTCAAACAATTCCACCTGATAGTCGGTAAAGGCCGACATAAACGCAGTCCGTACCGCTACGTCGTAGTCGCCGATATTGCTGCACACCAGCATGACAGGTTTCTCATCCGATGCGGTATCTGAATCCCCATTGAAGGCATCCCTAATTTGCGGAAAAAACATCACAAACACCAGTAGAACCATGAATAATGCCGTTACACCAAGGAAAATCTTATTGGTGAAGTACCCCTGCAGCTCAAATTTCAGAATCTTTCCAAACTGTTTCATAGTCCACACCTCATTCCTGTTTGCCGGCGTATTCAACGAAAATGTCATTGAGGGAAGGTTCAAAGACACGGATTTCATCCACATCATAGCCTTCAAGCAGCCAGCGCATCATGGACTGCTTTTCCTCAGGAGAATTGAGGGTAATCATCAGAGTATTGTCCTCCGCCAGCGTACACTGAGGAATATCCCTCATAATTCTGTCCACTTGCTGGGAACGAACCACCAGCCGGTTTCTGGGATAATTGCGTTTGATTTCGACCAAGTCTCCCGACAGTACAACCTTACCGCTGTTGATAATGGCAATGGCATCGCAGAACTCCTCAATGTAGCTCATCTGATGGCTGGAGAACAAAACAATGGTTCCCTTTGCAATGATTTCCCGGATGACATCCTTCAGCATCATAGCATTAACCGGATCCAGACCGGAAAAAGGTTCATCAAGAATAACAATTTGCGGATTATGTGCCAGCGCGGTAATCAGCTGAATTTTCTGCTGATTACCTTTCGACAGGGTGTCCAGTCGTTTCTCGCGGTACTCCATCATGTCCAGCCGCTTCAACCAGTAATCAACAGACTGCACAGCATCACGACGGCTCATTCCTTTCAGCTCCGCGAAATAAAGAAGCTGGTCGATGATTTTCTTCTTAGGGTACAAGCCACGTTCCTCAGGGAGATAACCAAATTGAACGGTTTTATAATCAATGGGTTTGCCATCAAACAGAACCTCCCCACTATTGGCAGGAAACACATTCATCATGATTCGGATAGATGTAGTTTTGCCGGCACCGTTGCGACCCAGCAAACCAAAAGCCTTACCCCCCTCCGCCTTAAAGGATACGCCTTCGAGAACTTTCTTTTCGCCAAAGGATTTATGAATGTTCTTAAGCTCAAGAACCATTGCGCCACCTTCTTTCACAAATTACTTGTATTATAGCACACACAGATGTGTTATTCCACACCTAATTTATTAATGGGTTATTAAGTTCCTGTTATACATAAAAAAATACCCCGACCGAAGTCGGGGTATTTGAAAGAACCAGAAATTACTCGTAGATCTCGGTAACGACACCGGAACCGACGGTACGGCCGCCCTCGCGGATAGCGAAACGCAGGCCCTTCTCGATAGCGATGGGGGTAATCAGCTCGACGTTCATAACAACGTTGTCGCCGGGCATGCACATCTCAACACCCTCGGGCAGGTTGATGATGCCGGTAACGTCGGTGGTACGGAAGTAGAACTGAGGACGATAGTTGTTGAAGAAGGGAGTGTGACGGCCGCCTTCTTCCTTGGACAGGACGTAAACCTGGCCAACGAACTTGGTGTGGGGCTGGATGGAGTTGGGGGCGCACAGAACCTGGCCGCGCTCAATCTCCTTCTTGTCAACACCACGCAGCAGAGCGCCGATGTTGTCGCCGGCCTCAGCGTAGTCCGGCAGCTTGCGGAACATCTCGATACCGGTGATGGTGGTCTCCTTCTTCTCTTCCTGCAGACCAACGATCTGGACCTTGTCGCCCATCTTGACCTGGCCACGCTCGACACGACCGCTAGCACCGGTGCCACGGCCGGTGATGGTGAAGACGTCCTCAACGGGCATCAGGAAGGGCATGTCAGCCTTACGGTCGGGAGTGGGGATGTAGCTGTCAACAGCGTCCATCAGCTCCTTGATGCAGGCGTAGTCGGGATCGTTGACGTCGCCGGTCTCGTTGGTCAGAGCCATAACAGCGGAACCCTTGATGACGGGGATGTCGTCGCCGGGGAACTCGTAGTTGGACAGGGTCTCACGGACCTCCATCTCAACCAGCTCCAGCAGCTCCTCGTCGTCAACCAGGTCGCACTTGTTCAGGAACACGACGATGGCGGGCACGCCGACCTGACGGGCCAGCAGGATGTGCTCCTTGGTCTGAGCCATGGGGCCGTCGGTAGCAGCGATAACCAGGATGGCGCCGTCCATCTGAGCAGCACCGGTGATCATGTTCTTGATATAGTCAGCGTGGCCCGGGCAGTCAACGTGAGCATAGTGACG
>JAZSEN010000005.1:0-2507 GCA_045531675.1 Faecousia sp. | reverse complement strand
GGCCAGAATCACATCTGCATAGCCACGGACGGTGTATGTCTTCTCCACAGGCTGACCGTTGACGACAATCTGAATTTCAGAGGTCATCTGGGCAGCAGCTACTTTAATAAACGCCTGATAGGAGCCATCCTCGTTCTGAGTCAGTTCCGCAGGAACTTCCTCACCGTCTACATTGACCTTGACCTCATCGCCCTGGTTCAGTTCCAGAACAAATTTCAGACCGATATCGTCGCCCAGGACAATATTCCAGCTTTTTACCGCTGTAGCAGTTGCACCGCAAACGGTACATACGCCGGTATCGTCGTAGATGTGCTCGCCGGTAGCGTCGATTGCCTCGGTGTAGCTGTCACCGCAGATAGAGCAGGTATAGGTCATTTCACCATCTTCACCGCAGGTGGGAGCCTTGGTCTCGGTGCCGTCATCGTAGCTGTGCTCGCCGATGGGCAGGATTGCCTCTGTCTTGCTCTGACCGCAGATAGAACAAGTATAGGTCATTTCACCTTCTTCGGTACAAGTGGGTGCCTTGGTCTGCTCACCTTCACCCCAGCTATGTTCCGAAGTGGTCACTTCATACTGTGCGGTATAGGTCACATCGGCATCGGCAGCAGTAATTTCCCTATCCCAGCCAATGAACTTATAGCTGTTATGGGCATCTGCTTCCTTGACAGGCAGGTCGCTGTTATACTCAGGAACGGCGCCGATTATGACAATATCTTCCTCCAGCACGGTGCCGTCATCGTTCTGCCATGTGATGATAACAGTTTCTAACTGACGCAGTTCAAAGTTATCGTACTGCATAGTAGGCGCAACAGATGCTTCACCGCTCACCTGATTCAGATTCATCTGGAAGTAATAAGTACCGGCAGTTTCAATGGTTACATCCCGGGTAACCTTCCACCAGTCACCTTCTGTTTTTCCGCTTTCCTGACTCACCTGAAGCTGAGCGCCGGTCACGCTGGAATTATCCAAAGCAGTACCCATAAAGTACACTGGACGCCAGCTTGTGGGAGCACCCAACACATCAAAGGACAGGCGATAGATGCCTCTGTCCAGATACATAGTCTGGTACAGCTTTACATCGCCGGTGGGAACCTTGTCGCTGACATTCAGCACGGAATCCTGAACGGAAATGTAGCTGGAATCATTGTTCACCATCCAGCCGGTCAAACCGTCAGAGAAATCGCCATTGAGGAAATGATTGTCAGAGTTTTTCTCTTTCATCGTGACCGCACCCAGATTTACCTCTCCATTGACCGCCAAGGGCATGGAGATCAGCATCCAGCCATCATTATCAGCCATCTCCTGGGTTGCCACAAAAGTGACTGCCAGAATGTTGGCTGTATCTGTGCTCAGGTAATCGGGAGCACGGTATGTCAGCAGGGTCTCGGCGTTGTGGATGCCCTCGATTTGAGCCGCAGTCCAATACTGATCGACCTTATCGGTCACCTCAGTGGGAATCTCGTTTGTAAAGGACAGCTTAATGGATGTAGAGTCACCGTTTACCAGTGCCGTTCCTTCGGCACTTGCGTATAGGTTCATGCTGACCACATACTCATGGCCGGCAGTCAGGCCCACGGGCAGCTTGTAATACAAGCCATTGGCGCCCTTTGCCCAGGATGAAGTGATATTTGTAGTCAAAACACCGTCTCCCAGGGAGCGGGTACCATAATTGGCATAAGCCGAGTGGCTGATAATGCCCACGGTATTTGCCACATTACCATACTGCATTACCTTATAGGCATTGTCAGTAGTGAAAGCAATGGTATTATCGAACTGCCAGGTGTAGCCGTCCGCATTATAATTGACAGTCTTGATGCTGGTATCACCCAAAATATAGGTCTTGCCATCTTCCATGGGGAATGTGATCAACATCCAGTTGCCGGCATCCACGATTTCCTGTGTTGCGACAAACTCAAAGCTGACAACATTGTCGCTTTGGGTGCTCAAAGCAGCAGGTGCAGGAATGCTGAACTTAGCATCTGCATTATGGTAGCCCTCCATATTGCCGATTTGCCATTCCTGAGTTTCTTTCATTTCGCTATTGAAGGAAACCATGATAGCGGAGGACTTGTCATTGGTCATCGGCGTATTCTCCTCTGCCGCGTACAGGTTCATGCTCACCTTATAGGTCTTGCCAACCACAAGCTCAGCAGGAAGCCTATAGTAAATGCCGTGACCCCCTTCACCCCAACTGGCGGTGAGCACAGAGGTAAGCAGTCCATTTTTCAGAGAACGGGAAGTGTTTTCGCCCCAACCGCTGCCGTAGCCTTCGTGGTTTACAATGCCGACCGTATTTACTTCATTGCCGTAGTACAGTTTCTTGAATTCTGTTGCTGTAGTAAAAGCATCAACAGTCTTGTCAAACTTCCAGGTGTAGCCATCAACACTGGTCACTTCACGGATGCTTACACTGCCCAGCTTATAGCTGCCGTTCAGGGTCAGAGGGAAGGAAACCAGCATCCAACTTCCAGCTGCCATAGCCTCGGTAGCCACAAACTCGATTTCAA
>JAZSEN010000030.1:0-17744 GCA_045531675.1 Faecousia sp. | reverse complement strand
AACTTCTGAGCTGTTAATACTATGCAAACAGGTACGTTTTCAGCACAGTTTGCAACATCTCAAAAGCCATTAGGTTGCGGGAGGGTCAAGACCCTCCCCTACAATATAATCCGGATTAAACCGCTAAACGATAATTTACAGAAATATCTTATATCTTTATTTGGGGGTATTTTTTTGAGTGTATTAAAAATCAAAAACACCGAGACCGGTGCGTGGGAACCGGTCCGGTGTATTCGTGGAGAGGATGGGGGCAGCGGAAATCCGGTGCCGGAATATGTGACGGCAGAGGCAGAGCGGCTGGCAGCAGTGGTTCAGAGTCACCAGAACGCAAACACTGTCAGCTTCATCATCTGCTCCGACCTGCACTACTCCACCATCTACGATGCCCAGCGGCAGAAAGCGGCCCTGACCCACATGGGACAGGCCATGGGGTTGCTGCGCAAAGCTGTCCACATCGACTTCGCTGCCATGCTGGGTGACCTGTTCTGGGACCACGGCGAGGATGCCGCCACCGCACAGGAGGAAATCCGATTCGTCAATCAATGTCTGGCGGAGGGGTTTGCAGGTATCCCCAATTTCCGCACCCGTGGCAACCACGAAAATGGCTACGAAAGCGGCGCGGACCTTTCTGATGGACAGATTTTTGCCAATGTGGGCAGTTTCAACAGCGGTTCGGTTTATGGCAACCGGCTGGCAGGTTACTGCTATCGGGACTTTGAAGATTTGAAGCTGCGTGTCATCTGCCTGAACTCCAGCGAAGGTGGCGGCTGTCAGTTTTCCGCGGCACAAATTGCATGGCTGAATTCCGCATTGCAGCTGGAAACCGGCTGGCGCAGCATCATTCTGAGCCATCACCCTCTGGACTGGGGAAAAAGCGGCGGCGAAAGTCCCATCGACACCATCAATGCCGCCGAGGGCATTATCTGCGCCCTCCACGGTCACATCCACAATTTTAAGGTGGATACCATCTCCGGCACGGAGGTCACCCGCATCGCGATTCCCAACGGCTGCGACGGACGGGAGAATGAGTATGGCGTCACCTACGGCATCGACTGGAGCGATGCCGCCACCTATCGCAAGACCCCTGACACCGCCGAGGATACCTCCTTCTGTGTGGTGACGGTGGACCTGACGGAAAAGAAGATTTACGCCGACCACTACGGCGCCGGCTGTGACCGGGTGGTGGCATATGACGATGTGGTGCTGGCAACATATTCCGTCACCAACGGGCTTTCCAACGTGGTCAGCTCCAACAACAGCACCACGGTGACCGAAAGTGCCTCCTACACCGCCACTCTGACCGCGAATGACGGCTACGCCATTGATTCCGTTACCGTAACGATGGGTGGCAATGACATTACGGCATCGGCTTACCATAGCGGCAGAATCGTCATCGGAAGTGTCACCGGCAATATCATCATCACCGCCACAGCCGTGGAGCGACCCCAGAGCGACAGCTCCAATCTGGTATCCGCCGCGGAAGCTGTGGACAACGCAAAGGTATTCAACGGCGTAGGCTATCTGAACGGCGGCTACGCCAGCGGAACCGGCATCGGCACCGACGCCGCCTGCGTGGTGACCGGTCTGATTCCGTACGACTATGAAGGCGGATTGCGGCAGCCTCTGTACATCAAGGGCTGTACGCTGGATACCACCAACAGTCATGTGCGGATTCTGGGCTTCAACAGCGAAAAGCAGTGCTACTTCCAAGTCGCGGCAGGAGGCACAATCCCCACCTATTTCAGCATCGAAACTCTGGGAACCGACTATTATCGGGTCACCCCGCTGGAAACCATCGCCGCCAGCGGCGCCGAGGTAAAATACCTGCGGCTGTCCTTGCTGGGCGCTGGCGAGGATCTGATTATCACCCTCAACAAGCCAATCGTTTAATATATAGGAAAGGGCGTGTTGCTTGTGCAACACGCCCTTTGATTATTTCTTTTCGGGAGGAATGAAGTCCAGAGTGATGGAATTGACGGAGGTTTGGAGAGGATGACATTTGACACCTGCCGCGTCCAGCATCCGTTTGGATGCCAACGTTCCCAATGTGTCGGCATATTTATCCGACAGGTAGATGACCTCCTTCACGCCGCTCTGGATAATCGCCTTGGCGCACTCGTTGCAGGGAAACAGCGCCACATACAGCCGGCTTCCGCGCAAATCCCGCCCGTTGGCGTTGAGAATGGCGTTCAGCTCCGCATGGACCACATAGGGATATTTGGTCTGCTCGCCCTCCCGCTCCCAAGGGAATTCATCATCGGAGCAGCCCTTGGGCATACCGTTGTAGCCGGTGGAAATGATGATATTATCGGTGGAAACGATACAGGCACCTACCTGCGTACTGGGATCCTTGGACCGCATGGCTGCCAGCATGGCAATGCCCATAAAATACTCGTCCCATGAAATATAATCTGTGCGCTTCATATGCCCACCTCCATGTTTTCGCCTATTATACCAAACCCCAAATACCCTGTCAACAGGCGTAAATTATCGTTTAGCGGTGCTTTCTTGCACACCACTAACCATTTATAGAAAAAGCCCGTCCGGTTTTACACCGGCCGCACTACTTTAATCGAAAAAATCCTTCACCGCGTCGAAAAACTTCTTCCGCTTGGGGCTGGACTTCACATCCAGACCGTCATCCAGCTGCCGCAGAAGCTCCTTCTGCTCCTTGGTCAGCTTGGTGGGAGTTTCCACAACCACAGTGAACTTCTCATCGCCGCGACGGCGGGGATTATTCAGCACCGGAATACCCTTCTCACGGATGGTGAAGGTGGTGCCGGTCTGCGTACCCTCGGGGATGGTGTAGGAAACCTTGCCATCCAGCGTGGGGACCTGAATTTCCGCGCCCAGCGCCGCCTGAGTGAAGGTAATCGGCACCTCGCAGTACACCGTCATATCCTCCCGCTGGAAGATGGGGTGGCGCTTGATGTAGATATCCACCATCAGATTGCCGTTGGGACCGCCATTGCTACCCACATTGCCCTCGTTGGGGACGCGGACAGTCTGTCCGGCATCCACACCGGCAGGAATTTTCACCCGAACCTTGTGGCTGCGGCGAACCTTACCCTTGCCCTTACAGGTGGTGCAGGGCCGACGGATGATTTTACCACGACCGGAGCAGCTGGGGCAGGTGGTGGTGGACTGCATGGCCATGCCCATGAAATTCTGAACCGTGCGAACCTGACCGGAGCCGCCACACTGGGTACAGTTTTCAATCACGCCATCGGCAGAGCCGGAGCCGGAGCAGGCGGAACAGTTCTCGATTCGCTGTGTAGTGACTTCCTTTTCACAGCCGAAGGCCGCTTCCTCGAAGGTCAGCTCCAGACGGGCGGTCACATTTTCGCCCCGACGGGGGGCGTTGTGATTGGAAGTCCGTCTACCACCACCAAAGAACGAGCCGAAAATATCGCCCAAATCGCCAAAGTCTCCAAAGCCACCGTAACCGGCACCATAACCGGCACCGCCCTGACCTGCCCCATAGTTGGGGTCCACGCCGGCAAAGCCGAACTGGTCATAACGGGCGCGCTTGTTGTCGTCGGAGAGGACCTCGTAGGCCTCGCCCACCTCCTTGAACTTCTCCTCAGCGTCCTTGTCGCCGGGGTTCCGATCGGGGTGGTATTTCATGGCGCTTTTGCGGTATGCTTTTTTTATTTCCTCGGCGCTGGCGCCCTTCTCGACACCCAGCACCTCATAATAGTCACGTTTATCTGCCATAGTTACACCTCGATAATGGCTACACCTTGGCCCCCTCTATGAGAGGGCTGGCAAAAATCTCTGATTTTTGACTGGGGGCGTATCAAAACAATGATAGGACACTCCCTCCGTCACGGCTTTCGCCGTGCCACCACCCTCAAAGAGGGAGGCAAGGACACTTCTGTTATTCACACCAACAAGGGGCGGCGATGCCGCCCCTTGGGCTGTTTTAGTCAACGGTTTCGTAGTCGGCATCCACAACGCCGTCGCCGCCGCAAGCGCCGTTGCAGTTGGGGTCACAGTTCTGCTGAGGGGCAGCCTGCTGGTACAGCTTCTCGGACACCTTATAGAATGCCTGCTGCAGTTCCTCGGTGGCGGCCTTAATGGCGGCTACGTCGGTTCCCTTGTTGACTTCCTTCAGCTTATCCACAGCGGACTGGATGGAAGCCTTCTCGTCGGCGGAAATCTTATCGCCCAGCTCGCCCAGAGTCTTTTCGGTCTGGTAGATCATGTGGTCGGCATTGTTGTGGGTGTCCACCTCGTCCTTGCGGGCAGCATCCTCAGCGGCATACTGCTCAGCCTCGCGGACGGCCTTCTCGATGTCGTCCTGAGACAGGTTGGTGGAAGCGGTAATCACAATCTTCTGCTCCTTGCCGGTGCCCAGATCCTTGGCGGACACGTTGACGATGCCGTTGGCATCGATGTCGAAGGTGACCTCAATCTGAGGAACGCCACGGGGCGCGGGAGCAATGCCGGACAGCTGGAAGCGACCCAGAGTCTTATTGTAGGCAGCCATCTCACGCTCGCCCTGCAGGACATGAATCTCAACAGTGGTCTGACCGTCAGCGGCGGTGGAGAAAATCTGGCTCTTACGGGTGGGGATGGTGGTGTTGCGGTCAATCAGACGGGTGAACACGCCGCCCATGGTCTCCAGACCAAGGGACAGGGGGGTGACGTCCAGCAGGACCACGTCCTTGACGTCGCCGGTAAGAACACCGCCCTGAATAGCAGCGCCCAGCGCCACGCACTCGTCGGGGTTGATGCCCTTGAAGCCTACGGAGCCGGTGATGCTCTTAACTGCTTCCTGAACCGCAGGGATACGGGTGGAACCGCCAACCAGCAGAACCTTGTGCAGGTCGGAGGCCTTCAGACCGGCATCGGACATTGCCTGACGGACAGGCTTCATGGTGCGCTCAACCAGATCTGCGGTCAGCTCGTTGAATACAGCGCGGGACAGCGTGACGTCCAGATGCTTGGGGCCGGTGGCATCGGCGGTGATATAAGGCAGGTTGATGGAAGTGGAGGTCACGCCGGACAGCTCAATCTTCGCTTTTTCGGCAGCCTCCTTCAGGCGCTGCATGGCAACACGGTCGTTGGACAGGTCGATGCCTTCAGCCTTCTTGAACTCGGCAACCAGATAATCCATGATTCTCTGGTCGAAGTCGTCGCCGCCCAGATGGGTGTCGCCGGAGGTGGACAGAACCTCAACGATGCCGTCGCCAATTTCCAGAATGGAAACGTCGAAGGTACCGCCGCCCAGGTCGTAGACCATGATTTTCTGCTCCTGCTCCTTGTCCAGACCGTAGGCCAGAGCCGCGGCAGTGGGCTCGTTGATGATACGCTTGACCTCCAGACCGGCGATTTTGCCGGCGTCCTTGGTAGCCTGACGCTGGGCGTCAGAGAAGTAAGCGGGGACGGTGATGACCGCCTCGGTGACGGTCTGACCCAGATAGGCCTCAGCATCCGCCTTCAGCTTCTGCAGAACCATAGCAGAGATTTCCTGCGGGGTGTAGCCCTTGCCGTCGATGTTGACCTTGTAATTTTCGCCCATGTGGCGCTTGATGGATGCGATGGTGCGGTCGGCGTTGGTGACTGCCTGACGCTTTGCCACCTGACCCACCATACGCTCGCCGGTCTTGGAGAAGGCCACCACAGAGGGAGTGGTGCGGGCGCCTTCGGCGTTGGCGATGACGACAGCCTCGCCGCCTTCCAGAACGGCAACACAAGAGTTGGTAGTACCCAAATCAATACCAATAATCTTACCCATAATAATTTCCTCCTATATTTGAAGATAAAATGTTTACAAAATTTATAATTAATAATTTTTAATTTGTAATTGTTAATTGGCCACTTGCACCATGGCAAAGCGGACCACCTTTTCGCCGATTTTGAAGCCCTTCTGGAACACAGTAGCGATTACATTCTCGCCCAGCTCCTCGTTTTCGACATGCATGACGGCATTGTGCAGGTTTGGGTCGAAGGTTTCGCCCACCTCACCGAAAATCTCAACGCCCAGTCCGGTGAAGATTTTGACCAGCTCATTCATGGTCAGCTCCACACCTTTTTTGTAAGCGGCATCCTCGGTGGGCTGATTCAGCGCCCGCTCCAGATTGTCGTAGACCGGCAGCAGCTTTGCCACCGCGTCCGCCTTGCCGTTGCCGTAGCTGGCTTCCTTTTCCTTGATGGTGCGCTTGCGGAAGTTGTCGAACTCCGCCGCCACCCGCAGATGGGCATCCCGTTCTGCGTTATATTTCTCCTCCCAGTTGATTTCAGGAACCGTTTCTTCCGCTTCGGGGGTTTCCACGATTTCCTCTTCGGGAGTTTCTACCGTTTCTTTTTCCTTGTTGGACACGTTTATGCCTCCTTATCCGTACTTTCCGGCAGCTGGGGTTGTTCGGGCTTGGCGAACATTTTTGACAGGCTCTCAGCGAAGTAGCTCAGCCGCGCCGTAACCTTGGCGTAGTCCATTCGGGTGGGACCCACCACGCCAATCATACCTTGCATTCCGTCGCCGATGTCGAATTTCGTCATGACAACGGAGGTATCCTTCAGTTCCTGCGCCACATTCTCCGGCCCCACCAGCACCTTGGTGCCGTTTTCGTTCTGCATCACCGCAGGCAGGTTGCTCAGCGCGTCCTCGTCGATGGAGCTGAGGACCTTTTGCGCTTTGTCCACATCCCGGTACTCCGGAAGTCCCAGCAGTCGGGAATGACCGGCAATGGCCATGTTGGTGGCGCCCTGACGGCGAAGGGTATCGGTGGTGAAATCCACGATCACCGGCACCAGCGTCGCAGCCGCACCGGCAGCGGTCATGACCTTCTCCAGAAGCTCCGCGGTGAATTCCGCAGCGGTCAGACCGGTCATGGCGGCGTTCAGCACCGCGCTCAACAGCTTCAGGTCCGCTTCGGTTACGTTCACCGGCAGCTTAATCAGCTTGTTGACCACCTCATCCGAGGACAGCATCACAACCAGAATCACACTGCTCTGTCCGGCGAGAATCAGGTCGAACCGCTGCACCGTAGCACCGCCCTGACGGGAGGCGACGGAAATGGCCGGCAGATCTGTTGCCTGAGAAACCAGTTTTGCAACCTTTTCCACCATCTGATCCACACGCTGCATCTTTTCCTCGATGGCGGTGTGGATGGAGTTGGCCTCGTCCATGCTCAGGCGGTAGTCCGCCATCAGCTCATCCACATACAGCCGGTAGCCGGCGGCGGACGGGATTCGACCGGCGCTGGTATGGGGCTGTTCCAGATAGCCCAGCTCCGTCAGCGCTGCCATCTCATTGCGGATGGTGGCGGAGGAATACTTCATGTCCGGCAGTTCTGTAATTGCCTTGGAGCCCACAGGCTCGGCGGTGCGGATGTACAAATCCACAACGGACCGCAGCACTTTCTTTCTGCGTTCAGTTAGTTCCATCGGTATGCCTCCTTTAGCACTCCGCATCTCTGAGTGCTAAGCACACTATACACCAGAGTGCTAAAAATGTCAAGAGGTGGTTTTTGAATTATTCTTTAACATTTTGCAGAATTCATGCGCATACCATAAATTATCGTTTTACCATATCACAGGGTAACCGCAATATCGGTAGACATAAAACCGATTTATTCACATTATCCACAGACTTCTCCACAGACCTTTTCCACATTATCCACAGAGTTATCCACAGGACGCTTCTTGAAAAAAGCCCCTAAATCACGGTTTTTTCCCTTCGCTTCAAAAAAATATCCACAGCTTCCGCAGAAGCTGTGGAAAAATATCAGTTTACAGAACACCATTTTCGTAGGTCAATCTGGCGGCAAAAATCCGCTCCGGTTCTGTCTGCGTAGGACGTTGAATCTCCACCAGAAGCGCCCCCTGATCGTCGGTATCCCAGCTGACCTGAAGAGTCTGGCCCTCCCGTGCTTCGTTGACGTAGCAAAGGGTCACATCGGCGATGAGATGGGTCTGATGGAAGTCGCTGGGCAGCAAATCATCTACCCACTCCAGATAGCGGGCGTTGTTCATATGTCCGTTCCGGTCCAAATCTGTAAAGCGGACAGTCCGCTCCAGCATGTTGACCATGGGCTTCACCGCCAGAGAACGGGGAGACGCCAGCTCCAGACCACGCACAGTGCCGTCCACCGTCACGCCGCTTTTCGCCGGAAGGACCATGGAACGGCTTTCAAAGCTCATCAGAATCCAAAGGCTGACTGTACGGAATAATTCATTTCCCTCGGCGTCATAGGCAATGGTGGAGCGGGGATAGGCGGTACGGGTGGTGGGCATGGGCCAGGTTTCCATGCGGATGGTTTCACCCTCACGGGGCAGACGGGTGACCTGAAGCCGGTTCCGGACCACCGCCCAGAACAATCCCTGCGCTGCCAACGCTTCGTAGGTCAGTCCCATGGCGTTGGAATGATCTCCCGCCACCTGCTGCGCCATCAAAAGCAGACGGGAGGGCTTCAGCCGTCCGAACCGGTCCACCCCATCCTGACTGATGACAAATTCTTTACAATAAATATGCTCCATATTCTGCCTCTAATAATATAATGAATACGTGTAAATTATCGTTTCGCGCAGCGCAAGTCAGCCGCTGGATTCCTCAATGGTGATGGTCAGAGTCAGACGGGTACCATCACGAAGGACAGTCAGAATCGCCTGATCGCCGATTTCGTATGCGCACAGCAGATTGGACAGTTCCTCACCGCTGGTGACCTGCCAGCCGTCTACCATCAGCAGAATATCACCATTTTTCAGCACAGCGCCGGCCTCACGGGTGACAATCTCGGTCACATACAGTCCTGCCGGCAAATCATAGTGGTGCTGGTGCCAATCCGACATCGGCTCACATTGGATGCCCAGCGTCGGGCGTCCCGACACATAGCCCTGACAGACCAGCTGCTCCACAACGGACTTCACCACCGCACTGGGAATGATATTTCCCCTCCGGGTGAAAATGCCCACCACCTGACCGTACCGGTCCAGCAGGGGTCCGCCGGGTCGGCTCAGGACATCAATACCTATCGACGGCAGGCTGCCGTCCTGAATATCATGGATGGTGCCGTGGGTGGGGACACTCTGAGAATCTCCCATTGTGCAGATGGTGTCACCCACCTGCAGTTCCTCAGAGTCGCCGAACACAGCGGCGGTCAACCCTGAAGCCTCAATTTTCAGCACCGCCAAATCCGACATGGCATCGGTACCCACCAGACAGGCGTCATATTGCCGCAATTTGGACGATTGGACCTGGATTCCTACGGATTCATCAAGGGCATAGCAGTTGGTGACGATATAGCCTGCGGTATCGATAATGATACCTGTACCTTCCATATCGCCGCAGCGGACACGCACCACCGCGTCGATGCAGCCGGCGTAGATTTCCTGAGGGGTGGGCAAATCGGACAGCACAGTCTCCGGCTGAGGAATCAATTCCATAGAAAATTTCGTTCCCGGCGTAGAGGCTTTGGTGCCGGTGCTTTGGGCATTCTCAAGCTGAAGCGCGCTTTTTTCCTGCTGCTTCAGCGCCACGAACAGCCGGATGTTCAGAAACCCGAGAATCGTGATGATGCCGCCCAGCAGCACCACCGCCACCAGAAGAAGCATCACCAGTCCGCCCCGCTGACGGGGCTGCGCCAGCGTTCCGGTTTGATAGCAGCCCTCATCCCACGGGGCTATATTTCGCTTACTGTCATTCATAGGGGTCACCTCAAAGGGGTTGATTTTCGACTCAAATCGCCACGGGCATGGTAAAGGTGAATTCCGTTCGTCCATCCCGGCTGGTGACGGAGATATTCTCTCCATGGGCGCATACAATCGTCTTGACGATGTACAGTCCCAGACCCCAGCCGTCCCGGTTTTCCGAACGGCTCTTGTCGATTTTGTGGAACCGGTCGAACACCAGCGGAAGCTCTTCCGGCGGAATGGTCTTGCCGTCGTTGTAGACGGACACAAACACCTTGTTCTGATTCTCACGAATCCGCAGTCCAAGGGTGCCGCCCTGAGGACAGAACTTCACAGCGTTGTCCAGCAGATTGTAAATCACCTGGGTCACATAGTCCCGCTCGGCAAAGGTGTACACCGGATGCTCCGGCATTTCCACCTCCACCTCCACGCCTTTGGCGAGGATTTTCTGCTCGAAGGTAATCAGGACCTGTCCTGCCACCTCCTCCAGATCGAACTGCATCTTTTTCTCTTCAGGGATGCCGGACTCGGTCTGAAGCTGGGAGATATCCAGCATGCTGCGCACCAGACGGCTCAGCCGTTTGGTTTCATCGGAAACGATTTGCATATAATGACGGCTGCGCTCCGGCGGAATGGTTCCGTCAAGAATACCGTCGATATAGCCGCCAATGGTGGTCATAGGCGTTTTCAGCTCATGGGAAACGTTGGCTACGAATTCCTGCCGCTGATATTCGCTTTTTTGCAGGGAGGACGCCATATTGTTGAAGGCCAGCGCCAGCTCCTCCACCTCCAGCGGATAATCGCCCCGCATTTCCACCCTGGCATCCAGATCACCGTGACCGAAGGCACGGGCGGTTTTTGCCATCTGCTTCAGCGGAGCGAACTGACGGGTGACAAACCATCCAATCAGCAGAACCGACACCAGCACCACGAAGCAGGACAACGTGATGTAAATCTCGGTCATCTTATACAGCACCACGCGGGAGGTGCTTTCAGGCATGGATACGATAACGATGCCCACCGCCGCACCCTGCGCGTCACGGATGGGTCGGGCGCAAACGTAGCGACTGTCGGCGTAGAGCCCCTGAATCAGACCGGTATCGTAGACCGTGCCGCTGTCGACGACCTGATTGTAGAACTCACGGCTCACCGCCAGACCCTGATGGTCGCAGCTAAGGGAGGAATCGGAACAAAGAATAATGGTGCCGGCGCTGTCGCACACCACCGCATCCATATTGGAAACCTGACCGGCGATATCCAGATCTACCATAAGGTCCATGCTGCCCATGGCGTCCTGACCGTAGTAGGATTCCGCCAGGGAGCCCAGAACATAGCTGACGCTGTTGAGCCGGTCAAAGGCGTTGTCCTCCAGATAATCCTGCAGCAACGCCCGCAGAAAGATTCCCACCGCCGTCAACGCCAGCAGAAGGACAATCATTGCCGCAAAAAAAGTGCGGCTGTATGTGGTTTTCATAGGACTTCGAACTTATAGCCCACGCCCCAGACGGTCTTAAGGCACCAGCTCTCAGACACGCCCTCCAGCTTTTCCCGCAGGCGCTTGACGTGGACGTCCACAGTCCGGCTGTCGCCGAAGTAGTCGAAGCCCCAGACCTCGTCCAGAAGCTGATTGCGGGTGTAGACCCGGTTGGGGGAGGAGGCAAGGTAGAACAGCAGCTCCATCTCCTTGGGAGGCGTATCCACCTTTTTGCCGTCCACGTTCAGCTCGAAGGCATCCATGTCAATCACCAGCTTGTCAAAGACCAGCCGGCGGGACTTTTTCTCGGCGGTGACACCGGAGCTGCGGCGCAGTACCGCCTCGATTCGTGCCAGAACCTCCTTCATTTCGAAGGGCTTGGTGATATAATCGTCGGCACCGGAGCGCAGACCGTTCACCTTGTCATCCGTCTCACCCTTGGCGGTGAGCATAATCACAGGGGTCTGACTCTCGGCACGGATGGAACGGCACACGCTCCAGCCGTCCATCACCGGCATCATTACATCCAGCAGCACCAGATCCGGACGGATGGAACGGAATTTGTTCAATCCCTGACCGCCGTCGGCGGCTACGGTGACGGCATAGCCTTCCTTCTCCAGATACATCTGAAGCAGCTCGGCAATGTTACGGTCGTCCTCAACAATCAGTACAGAAATAGCCATAATTCTACCTCCTGAAATGGTACAGTTTCCTTTTTACTTTATTATAGCCGAAAAACCACATTTCGGGTGAACGATTTGTAAATACTGCGCCCGAATTTGTGAACAAGCAAATTCCCCTTGCAAATCCGCCTGTTTGAGAGTATCATATATGAGATAGTCATATAAATTATCGTTTACATCCCGAAAGGAGTCTACTATGCTTGAAATATTGAAGGCGATACTGTTTGGTATCGTGGAGGGCATCACCGAATGGCTGCCCGTTTCCTCCACCGGACATATGATTCTGCTGGACGAATTCATCAAACTGAACGTTTCCCCTGAATTCTACGAAATGTTTCAGGTGGTCATCCAGCTGGGTGCTATCGCCGCGGTTCTGGTACTTTTCTTCCACAAACTGAATCCTTTCTCCCCGAAAAAGGATAATCTTCAAAAGAAACAGACATGGGATTTGTGGTTCAAGGTCGTGGTGGCCGTCATCCCCTCGGCGGTGCTTGGACTGCTGTTCGACGACTGGATGGACGAACACCTGTACAACTACATCGTGGTTGCCATCACCCTGATTATCTACGGCATTGCGTTCCTGTTCGTGGAGCGGGTCAATGAAAAACGAAGCTTCCGGGTCACCGACGTCCACAGCATCGACTACCGCACCGCTTTGCTCATTGGCGCGTTCCAGTGCCTGAGCCTGATTCCCGGCACCTCCCGTTCCGGTTCCACCATCCTTGGCGGCATCCTGCTGGGGGTATCCCGTCCGGCGGCGGCGGAGTTTTCCTTTTTCCTTGCCATCCCCACCATGCTGGGTGCCAGCGCCCTGAAGCTGCTGAAGTACCTGCTGGAAGGCATGGTTCCCTCCGGAACGGAAATCGCCGTTCTGCTTGTGGGCATGGCGGTCAGCTTCATCGTCAGTATGCTGGTGATTAAGGCGCTGATGGAGTACGTCCGCAAGCGCTCCTTCTCTGCTTTCGGCGTGTATCGCATCATTCTGGGCGCTCTGGTCGTCGCCTATTTCCTGCTTTTCTAATACACCCCGCCGGTTTGTACAGCCCGTACAAACCGGTTCTTTTTTCGGCGGAATGGCTAAAAAAATACAGGGAATTTGTGGCATATGACGAATTGCGGCGCAGGGTTATTTTAGATATAATTATAATGGTTATGTATGCACATTATTTTAAGGAGGAACCATCATTATGACAAAACGGATTTTGAGTATGGTGCTTGCCATGGCGCTGCTGCTGTCGCTGGTGCCGGTATTTTCCGCTCCTGCGGTCCATGCCGCCAGCTCCCGTACCGTCACGGTGTACTTCAAGAACGCCGATGGCTGGAGCAACGTCTACGGCTACGCATGGGATGCCAGCGGCAACCCGCTGCTGGGCGTATGGCCCGGTACATCCTTGTCCTGCGGCAGCAACGGTCTGTACGCCCTGACCGTTGAAGTTCCCACAGGCGAAGGTCTGAACTTTATCTTCAACAACACCGCCGGCGCTCAGACCGGCGACCTGTACCTCAGCGACAGCAGCCTGTCCGCCGGTACATGGTGGGTCAACGGCATTTCCGGCAGTCCCGTCAAGTACGCCCTGCCTGCCTGTTCCAATGGCAAGGTCACCTTCACCTACGAAGGCTCCGCCTCCAAGGTCCTGCTGGCCGGCTCCATGAACGGCTGGTCCGGCGTGTCCATGACCAAGAGCGGCTCCACCTTTACCTACTCCTACGACCTGAAACCGGGTAAGTACGAGTACAAGTTTGTGGTGGATGGAGATTGGATCAACGACCCCCGCAACCCCCAGACCACCGGCTCCGATAACAACAACTACTTCATCGTTCCCGGCATGGCGGACACCAGTGTGTCCGTGGTCAAGGGTACTGCCTGCACACTGCCTGCGGAGCTGAGCTATGTCAACGAAAACGGCGATACCGTAGTCAGCGCTGTGACCTACTCCAGCTCCAGCAGCTACGTCACCATCAACGGCAATTCCGTCACAGTCAGCTCCGCCTACACCGGCTCCACGCTGGACCTGACCGCCACCAATGCCGCCGGTGAGACCTGCACCGTCACCCTGAACATCACCACCGGTACAGTCACCGGCACCGATGTGACGGTCCACTTCATCAACTCCACCGGCTGGAGCGGCGTTGCCGCCCACTCCTGGATCATCGAGAACGGCACCTCCACCTCCCTGACCACATGGCCCGGCGTCACCGTGGATCGGGATGCCGACGGCTTCTTCACCCTGAAGCTGAATCAGGTGTTCACCTCCGGCCAGAAGCTGGGTCTGCTGTTCCACAACAACAACGGCGCTCAGACTGCCGACATCACCATCAGCGCCACCGACCTTGCCACCGGCAGCGTGGAGCTGTGGGTGCAGCCCTCCATCACCGCTGACGACGAGGGCAAGCACCCTGTCACCGTCACCAAGACCCGTGCCGCCCAGTTCCTCAGCATCCAAACCAGCGGCAATCAGGTGACCTTCCGCTACAAAGGCTCCGGCTCCAGTGTCTATCTGGCAGGCAGCTTCAACAACTGGAGCACCTCTGCCAACAAGATGACCAAGTCCGGCGGCGAGTTCTCCACCACCATTACCCTGACCCCCGGTGTCTACGAGTACAAGTTCGTGGTGGACGGAGAATGGATCACCGATCCTTACAATGCCCTTGTGGGTGGCTACGACAACAACAGCGTTGCAGTCATCGGCAACGGCAAGGCCCCCGCCGACAACGATAAGGTCACCGTGGTTCTCCACTTCTACCGCTCCAGCGGCAGCTACACCGGCTGGGACGTTTGGTACTGGGGCGCGGAAACCTCCGGTGCCGCCGCTTCCTTCACCACCACCTCCGGCGATAAGGGTCGCACGGCTACCTTTACCGTCAGCGGCACCAAGAACCAGAACGTGGGTTACATCATCCGCAAATCCGACTGGACGGATCAGGAATTCGACTACAACCGCTACATCGACCTGTCCGATGTGACCTCCGGCACCGTCCACTATTTCGTTAACTCCGGCGTACATGAGGGCAGTCGGGTGCTGTACACCGACGTGACCAACGGTGCCAAGCCTGTCTATGCCAAACTGGACTACGATACCGGCAAAATCTGGGTCAAGTTGTCCATGCCCCACAGCGGCGCTCTGTCCAGCGCCTTCTCTATCAAGGGCGTCAGCAACCTCAGCGTCACCGGTGTCAGCTACAGCGACGGCGGTGTGCTGCTGACTCTGAGCCGCACCATCAACCTGTCCGAGTGCGCCGCCCTCAGCGTGGTTTACAACGGCCTGAGCTGCGGCGTTTCCACCGAAAACCTGTTCTATTCCAGCAAATTCGCCGCCGATTACACCTACTACGGCGACGATCTGGGTGCTACTTGGAGCGCCTCCTCCACCACCTTCAAGGTCTGGGCGCCCACCGCCAAGGCGGTTCATGTCAAGCTCTACCAGTCCGGCAACTATGGTACCAACGACCAGCTTCAGTACGTTGCCATGACTCTGGGCGAGAAGGGTGTCTGGTCTGCCACCATCTCCGGCGACCTTCACGGCAAATACTACAATTATGATGTTACCTTCGCCAATTACACCGTAGAAGCCACCGACCCCTATGCCGATTCCACCGGCGCCAACGGCGACCGTGGCATGATTGTGGACTTCAGCCGTGTCAATCCTGCCGGCTGGGACAATGACCTGAGTCCCAATCAGGGCATGAACTACACCGATGCCATCATCTACGAGATGCACATCCGTGAAATGACCATCGATTCCTCCTCCGGCGTCAAGAGCGCGTGGAGAGGCAAATATCTGGGTATGACCCAGTCCGGCACCAGCTATCAGGGACGTGCCACCGGTCTGGCCCACCTGAAGGAGCTGGGCATCACCCATGTTCAGCTGATGCCTGTGTTTGATTTTGCTTCCGTAGACGAGTACCACCTGACCGACTGGCAGCAGTACGCATGGGGTTACGATCCCAAGAACTACAACGTCCCCGAAGGTTCCTATTCCACCGACCCCTTCAACGGCGCTGTCCGGATCACCGAGTTCAAGACCATGGTTCAGACCTTCCACGCCAACGGCATTAACGTAATCATGGACGTGGTTTACAACCATGCCTTCGACGGCGGCAACTTCTGCTACAACAAAATCGTGCCCAACTACTTTAGCCGCTTCTACGGTGAGGGCAACTGGTCCAACGGCTCCGGTGTGGGTAATGACATGGCCACCGAGCGTTCCATGGCCCGCAACTTCATCGTCGATTCCATCCTGCACTGGGTGGAGGAGTACCACATCGACGGCTTCCGCTTTGACCTTGCCGGTCTGATTGACACCCAGACCATCAACGAAATCGTCAACACCGTCCACGCCAAGTATCCCAACGTGATTTTCTACGGCGAAGGCTGGGGCGTTGGCGGCACCGCCGTAGAGTACGGCTACTCCCTTGCCACCAAGGACAATGCATGGCAGACCTCCGGTTTCGGCTACTTCAACGACAATTTCCGCAATGACATCGCCGGTAACAACGGCGGCTCCTGCGGCTTCGCCACCGGCGACTGGGGCAAGGCCGATGCCATGGGCTATTACTTCCGCGCCAGCAACGGCTGGTCCACCACTCCCTCCCAGACCATCAACTACGTCTCCTGCCACGACAACTATTCCCTGATGGACAAAATCTGCATCAGCCGCAACGGCGCTTATTGGGATGAGATGATTCGCATGAACAACCTCTCCGCTGCTACCTACATGCTGGCGCAGGGCGTGCCCATGATGTACTCCGGTGAGGAGCTGCTTCGGGAGAAAAAGGACGCCGACGGCAACCGTTACGACAACGCCTACGGCACCGATGACTACATCAATAAGATTCGCTGGAATGATTTGGTGGACAAGACCGGCGCCCAGACTGCCGACGATTACTACGCCGGTCTGATTGCCTTCCGTAAAAACCATGCCGCGCTGCGCTGTCCCGGCGGCGCCGATGCTTGGAACTACACCAGCTATCATAAAATCAACGACCAGTGCATCCTGTTTTACGTTAACGGCTACCCAAATTACGAATGCTCCGACGGCATTGTGATTATCTATAATGCCTCCACCACGACCCAGTGGGTCAACCTCTACGACTACGGCGTGCCCAGCGGCAACTGGCAGGCCTGCATCCATGGCGACAAGGCGGGCACCACCGCTCTGTGGAGCACCTCCGACGGCTCTGTGGGCGTGGAAGGCATTTCCACCACCGTGCTGGTGCTGGGAGATCTGGTTCATGAGGAATCGGTTTACAACAACCAGAAAACCTCCTGTGCCCACTCCACCCATACCACCGGCGGCATCTGCACCGACTGCGGCAGCAGCGTCAGCCACAGCTTTGTCAGCGGCACCTGCTCCGTCTGCGGTCTGACACAGGCAGCCCCCAAGACCAAGACCATCTACTTCAAGAACACCGAAAACTGGAGCAAGGTCAACATTTACGCATGGACCACCATCGGTCAGGCTACCACTGAGTACGCCGGCAGCTGGCCCGGCTCCGCCATGACCAATCTGGGCAACGGCTACTACTCCTTTGAGCTGTCCGCTGACGCGGAAAATGTAATTTTCAACAACGGTACCAGTCAGACCAGCGACCTGACCCTGCCCGGTTATGATTCTGATTTGAATCTGTATGACGACGGTCAGTGGACCAGCTACAAGGTGGGCAGCGTCACCGTTCCCACCCTGACCGTGAAGAATCCCACTCTTGCCTTCAAGGATGAGATTCAGTACAACGTCTACTTCACCGTGGACGATGCTTCCAGCATTGTGGAAATGGGTATGATGACCTTCGCCACCCGTGATGCCAATGGCACCGTCGACAATGCTCAGGCCATCATCCCCGGCTACATTGCCAACGCCGACGGCAGCTACACCGTCCACTCCAACGGCATCTCCGCCAGACTGCTGGGCGACACCCTGTTCTTCAAGGTATACGCCAAGCTGGCTGAC
>JAZSEN010000034.1:0-3548 GCA_045531675.1 Faecousia sp. | reverse complement strand
GGTCGCAACTTCTGAGCTGTTAATACTATGCAAACAGGTACGTTTTCAGCACAGTTTGCAACATCTCAAAAGCCATTAGGTTGCGGGAGGGTCAAGACCCTCCCCTACAATATAATCCGGATTAAACCGCTAAACGATAATTTACGGTTTCTCGACAGTGTGAAACGCTCCCTGATGGTCAGGGAGCGTTTTTGGTACGATTAGGTGGTGGTATAGCCGCAGTCGGAGTTGTCGCTGTTTCGGTCACAGCCCCGTGGGGCGAACTGCTGGGCAGGGAAGGGGATACGGCTGAACATCTCGCAGGGATCCTCGGCGCTGCCGGGGTCGGTGCAGCATTCCTTGGTGGGAATGGAGTAATCCAGCACCGGTACAATCAGCTGGGCGTCCCGCTCCAGACGGATGATGGAGAACTGCCCCAGCGTCACGAACAGCCGGCGGCGGTCACCGGAAAGAACCAGCTCCTCGTCGAACACTTCACGGATGCAACCGGGAATCTGGACGGAATCGGTGCAGGCGCAGTCGCAGACTTCCTTGACCTTGGAGCTGAGAACCATGGGGTCCAGCACCTCCACCACAGCGGTGGGACGGTTGTGAGATACCAGCGACAGGCCATCCAGCTCGCCCAGACGGGTGTCGGAGGTAAAGATGTGGGCACGGCTGTCCTCGCCGCAGAGAACGGCACGCTTGGAGAATACCGCAAGTCCGCACAAGGTGGCGGGGCGGGCGGTGCCAATCATGGCATCGGCGAGAATCCGGTAGTAGAAGGTTACGTCGATGCAGTAGTGATTCCGGTCGAATGCCACTGGCTCCACATCAATGTAGGTGTACAGCAGATCCGCACAGCGGACTCGGGCACCGGCAGCGGAGTCCAGAATTGCCTGAGAAGCTTTTGTCAAATACACACGAAGATCCTCGATGCAGTCCTTATCCCTGCAACTATCGGTGATTTTTCGGGTGTGGATGGAGAGGGCCTCCTGCAAATCCTCGGGTCTGCAGCGGAGGGGCTCCTGACAGCGTTCTGACATAGTGATACCTCCCGAACGTGGTTTCTTATAAGCTATGACGCTTATAGGACAGTTTATGCACCCTTTGCCGGGAAGTGCGTATATGGGTTTAAGATAAATGATTGGTTAGCCAGGTGATGCGGATTAGTCCGCTAAACGATAATTTCTTGAACCTGCTACCAGCTGAATTGGAAGGTGGTGGCGCTGTGGTAGTCGCTGGTGAAGGGCTGAAGCCATTCCGGGTGGTTGACGGAATCGGGGTAGAACTGTGTTTCGAAGCAGACGGCGGCGCGTTTTCCGTAGCAGATGCCGTCCTTGCAGGGTTCACGGCTTCCGCCGTTGGTGTAGAGCTGGACGCCGGGGCAGTCGGTGGTGACGGACATGGTGCGTCCGGAGAAGGGGTCATGGAGGATGGCGCAGGGCGCGCAGAACACCTCAAAGGTGTGGTCGTAGCCCCGGAAGAAGCCACGGATGCGCTGTCCCAGAGCCATGGGCGTGCGAAAGTCCATGGGTGTGCCTTCTACCTTGCGCAGCTCGCCGGTGGGAAAACCAAGCCAGTCGCAGACGGTGTAGTGCCGCGCCGGCATGGTCAGGATCTGCTCCATTGCTTTTTCCGGATGGTCGTGTCCTGCCAGATTGAAGTAGCTGTGGTTGGTCATGTTGAACACGGTCCGCCGGTCGCAGGACCCGTCGTAGCGAATGGTCAGAGAGGAGGGATATTCTAATGTATAGGTCACACGGACATGGGCGTTGCCGGGGAAGCCCTGATCGCCGTGGGGACTGTGGAGCAGGAGGGTGATGCTTGTGTCGCTTACCCGCTCTGCCTCCCAGAGCCGCTTGTGGAAGCCGTCGGCACCGCTGTGGAGACTGTGGGGACCCATATTGGCAGGGAGGGTCCATGTTTTATTATCCAGAACAAAGCAGGCGTTTTTAATCCGGTTGGCGTTGCGTCCCACGGTGGCACCGAAGTAGCTGTGACCGTTTGCATAGCCGGTTACGTCATCGTAGCCCAGCACCACGTCTGCGGTGTTACCGTTTTTGTCCGGCACCAGCAGTCGCACCAGTGTGGCGCCGTAGTCGCTGATTTGGGCGGTGATGCCGCCACAAGATATGGTATACAGTCGGGCAGGTCTGCCATCGGGCAAATTGCCGAAATTTTGAGGTGTCATACAGGCTTCCTCCGGGAAATTTATATTTTTGACTTTGGTTCCGGTTGCATCATACCATATTCCATCGCCTTTTTCAAAGGATTCTTTCCACGAAAAACCCTATGCTATGCATTTTTGCATACAATTGGCGGCATTTGACAGGAATAAGCAAAATTGCACAAAAGTCGAAGATGATGAGAACACAACATTTTGCGATTCTTCTTGCAAAAAACACAATATGTAGTATAATGAACCCTGCGCAACACCAAAGGAGGTACTGTTTATGAAGATTATAAAGAGAAACGGCGCTGAGGTCGTTTTCGACATCAGCAAGATTGTAATGGCCGTCACCAAGGCCAATGAAGCGGTGGAGGAGAGCGTCCGCATGACCCCTCTGCAGATTCGCCGCATCTCTGAGAGTGTTCAGATTGCCTGTGAAGAAATGGGTCGCAGCCCCTCCGTGGAGGAGATTCAGGATCTGGTGGAGAAGTCCATCATGGCACACGGCGCCTTTGAGGTGGCGAAGGAGTATATCACCTACCGCTATACCCGCAGCCTGCTGCGTCAGTCCAACACCACCGACGACCGGATTCTCACTCTGATTGAATGCAACAACGAGGAAGTCAAGCAGGAGAACGCCAACAAGAACCCCACCATCAATGCGGTTCAGCGTGACTACATGGCAGGCGAGGTCAGCAAGGACATCACCAGCCGCATCCTGCTGCCCAAGGACATCGTGGATGCCCACAATGCCGGCATCATTCATTTCCACGATTCGGACTACTTCGCCCAGCATATGCACAATTGCGATCTGGTGAATCTGGAGGACATGCTCCAGAACGGCACCGTGATTTCCGGTACTTATATTGATAAGCCCCAGTCCTTCTCCACCGCCTGCAACATCGCTACCCAAATCATTGCGCAGGTGGCATCCAACCAGTACGGCGGACAGTCCATCAGCCTGACCCATCTGGCACCTTTTGTGCAGGTCAGCCGTGAGAAGATCCGCAAGACCGTGGAGAAGGAGCTGGCAACCTTCGGCATCACCTCCGACGAGGAGACCATCTCCAAGGTGGTCGAGGATCGGCTCCGTGACGAGGTCAGCCGCGGCGTCCAGACCATCCAGTATCAGGTGGTCACCCTGATGACCACCAACGGTCAGGCCCCCTTCATCACCGTGTTCATGTACCTCAACGAGGCACGGAATGAGCAGGAGAAGAAGGATCTGGCGCTGATCATTGAAGAGATGCTCCGCCAGCGCTACGAGGGCGTCAAGAATGAGAAGGGTGTCTGGATCACGCCTGCATTCCCCAAGCTGATCTACGTTCTGGAAGAGGACAATGTCCGGGAGGGAACCCCTTACTGGTATCTGACCCGCCTGGCTGCTCAGTGTACC
>JAZSEN010000058.1:0-6682 GCA_045531675.1 Faecousia sp. | reverse complement strand
CGCGCCCTCCAGAGTCTTGGTGCCTTCCAGCTTCACCTGGGCGTCGCCGTCCACGGTGTAGGTGTTCACGAAATCCAGAGAAGTGACGGAGGTTTCGCCAAGAAGGATGGTGGCGGCGGGTTCAATCTCGCCCTTGCCGTTGTCCTTTACTTCCACGGTAATGTGGTATTCGGCAGAGCTGTAAGTGATGCCGTCGATGGTCTGACCGGCATGTTCTTCCTTCACAACGTAATAGTAGGTGTTGCCCACGTCGATGTCGGTGTAGCTGAGGGTCATGGAGAACTTGCCGTCTGTGTTGGTGGCGGTCTGGATGGGATCGCCGGAGACGGTGAAGCTTTCGTCAGCCGCGAACATCTGGAAGGTGAACGCGCTGTCTGCAAGCACCGCGCCCTCCAGGGTCTTGGTGCCTTCCAGCGTTACCCGTGCGTCGCCGCTCACCACGTAGGTGTTGATGAAAACGATGGTGTCGTGGGGGATACCCTGTTCGTCGAGGATGGTGACGCTGGAAACCAGATGACCGCGCAGGTCGTCGGTGACCTCGATGGTCACATGGTACACCCGGCTGTCGTAGGTCACGCCGTCAATGGTCTCGCCGCTGTTGGTCTCCCGAACCAGATAATAATAGGTCTTGGCGGTGTCGAAATGCAGGGCGGAGAAGGTGAAGCTGCCGCCGTCACCGTTTTTCACCGTTTCGATCAGATGGCCCATGGTCCAGTTTGCATCGGAGGCGTACAGCTCAAAGCTGAAGTCGCCGGTGTTCAGGACCTTGCCGTTGAGGGTCTTGCTGCCGGGGATCACGGCGTCGGTGGGCTTGGGGATGTAGATGTTTTTGAAAGTGATCTGATCTGCACCGGAGATCTTGGCGGATGCCACCAATTGGCCCTTAAGATTGTCGGTAACGGTGATGGTCACTGCGAACGTGGCGGTATCGTAGGTGATGCCGTGGGGATCGCCTGTGGCGGGCTGCTCACTGACCACATAGTGGTAGGTGCCCTCCTCGGTGAAGGTAAGGGTGGGGAAGCTGAACTGTCCGTCGAGGAAGTTTCTAGCCGTCAGCATAGTGCCGCCCTCCAGCGCATTGCCGTTGGCATCGGTCTGGGACAGCAGGAAGGTGAATTCCTCGTTCAACAGGTTTCTGCCCACCAGAACCTTGGTGCCGCTGACGACGTAGGAGGCATCCTTGGGCTTGTAGGTGTTGACGAAGGTCACGGTGTCGTCCACAGCGTCAATGACCTGATAGGAGGCGGTCAGCTTGCCATTTTCATCGGTCACATTCACCACGATGCGGTACACGGTGGGATCTGCGGTGATGCCGTTTCCGTCGGTGGTGGTTTCGGTCAGGGTAAAGTTGAACATGCCGACCTTGTCGAACACCAGATCCTGATTGAAGACAATGTTGCCGTCTGCATCGTTGGCGCCGGTGCGAACCATGTTGTTATTGACGCCCCGCAGCTCGAAGGTGAACTCCCCTGCCTTCATGGCGCGTCCGTTCAGGATCTTCCTGGCGAAGTCCAGCTTGATGGTGGCATCGGTGGGGTCGTAGGTGTTGGTAAAGGTGGGCGTGGCGTAGTCCTCTTCGCCGTCGATGCTGACGACTTTTCCGGAGGTGGTGCCGTTGCCGTTGTCGGTGACCTCAACCACCACGGTATAGCTCTGGGTGGAGTAGATCATACCGGGTGTGGTGGACTCAGGAACGATCTCCTTCAGAGTGTAGGTGTGGGTGCCTGCGTCCTCCAGCTTGTAGCGCAGGATGAACCGGGCTTCGCCGACACCGTCGGTGAGCTCAGACTGGGCGGCCAGATTGCCCTCGCTGTCATAAAGACCAAAGCGGAATCCGGCAAGGGTTGCCACGGTGCTGCCGGAGGGATTATCCAGCTCCTTCTGCACATCCAGCACCACATCACAGCCTGTGGCGTCGTAGCGGTTATGGAAGGTTACTTCGATATGCCAGCTGCCGTCATCCGTGATCTCGAAATCCTTGCCGCTGTGAAAGGAAGTGACATTGGCGATCTCCAGATGACCGTCCATATCGGCATCGGTGACGACAATACCAAAGGTATGCACTGTGGCATCGTAGGTGATGCCGTCCACGGTTTCACCGGCATGGGTCTCGATGATCTGATAGGTATAGGTGCCGGTGGCGGTGAACTTCTCGGCCTTCATGGCATCGGTGAAGCTGAAGGAAGGCGCGTCCTCGGTGGCGGTGGCGGTGGCAATGGTGACCCAGCTGTCGTCAGTCCATTTCTGGAGCTGGAACTGGAACTGGGCGCCGTTCCAGTCGTCTGCGGAGGTGGTCATGGTTTTGATGCCCTTGAGTTCCACATTGGTGGGGTAGACGGGATCGGGGGTATACTCGTTGACCACCACCACGGTGGCGGACTGATCCTTTACGATCGTCACGATGCCGTCGCCGGTTTCGCCGTTATCCACGTACACGGGGCTGAAACCGTCGGCAGGATCTCGTTCCACCACGGTGGCAACGGTGCCGGCGGGCAGACCGGAGATCTGGATCTGCTCCTGATTCTTCAGGGTCACGGTGAAGCGGCCCTGGGCATCGGTGGTGACGGTGGTGATGGAACCGTCGGTATGGACTGCATCGAAGGCGGTGTTGGCGGTGCCGATGCCGCTCAGACTGACGTCCATGACGAAGGTCAGATCCTTGGGGATGGCGTGGTCACTGCCAAGGGTATGGTTAATGTGCTTGGAGATGGTCAGACCGCCGGTGCCGCGCTCGTCGTTGACGAAGGTCAGCTTTGCCAAGACTTGATTCTGCACGGTGACTTCCTGCACGGCCTTATCGGGGATATAGTTCAGAGCTTCGGTTTCTTCTACCCGGTAGTCGGTGCCGGCGGTCATGCCGCCGATGGCGATGCTTTGCCCTGCGTACAGGGAAATTTCAGCGGTGCCGGCGGTGAAGATCACGGCGGTGTCGGCGGTGGTGCCGTCGGCATTGGTCACCTGGGCAGGGTAAGTGCCGCTGTCGGTGTTGTCGGTCAGATTGGTGATGGTGAAGCGGAAGGGAGTTGCAGGTGCGGCAGCACCTTCTGCCATGGTTTTGCGGATGACGATACCGGTGGCGGGAACCAGATCCAGCATACCGTTATTGCCCAGCGTGGCACCGACGATGAAGTTGTAGCCCAGTTCGCCAACGGAATGGTTGTGGGTATCGACGAAGGGGATGTTGGCGTAGGTCAGGGTGTCGGTGGGATTGGCGGACTTATCAAAGGTGTAGCCGTCCAGATTCGTGATGACGTTGCCCTTGCCAATGAACCAGGTGCCGTCTTCCGCTTGCTTTGCTTCAGCGAGAACCGCAGCAGAGATCTCACGGTAGACGATTTTCTGACTCAAGGCGTTGCCGTCCTTCCCGTAGACGGTGTAGGCACGGTAACAGGTGCCGGTGGGCTTGCTGCTGCCGGTGTAGAGGGTGCCGTTCTGGTCGGCATAAACCGGGGAATCCGTCAGGTAGTAGTACTGACCGTTCTGACGGGAGGGGTTGAAGTAAGAATAGGTGTTGACTTTGCCGTAGCCCACGGAGTTGTCCGCTTCGTACTGGTTGGAATAGAACCTGACCGCGCCGTTGGAATCGGTGTTGGCCGCCAGATATTCGTCAGACACGATGTCCTTCACGGTATATTCATTGATGCGCTCATCCAGCGCAACCTCGTACACCAGTCGGATGGGATGTTCTGCACCGCTGACGTTCAGCTCTGTGATGTTGTGGTCGATATCCAGCTTCACGTCATAGCTGACCAGGGGGATTAATGCCGCTGGGATGGCAAATGCCACACTCTGCTCGCCGGTGGCGATGTTTTCCCGGATCTGGACGGTGGCGTACATCAGGTCGGTGGCTTCCACGCCGTACTCCTCGTTCACTTCACCCAGATAGATATAGGAACGGATGATATACACCGGGTCTGTGGCGATATTGCCGGTGGTTTCGGGAGTGGTGGTAACGCCCTCGTGCCAGAAGGCAAGGAATTCGCCTGCGGCGTTGGCGTACCAGCCGATGTAGTTGGAATATTCGGTTTCGCTCGTATAGCTGAGCTGACCATTGCGGAAAGCAAGATCGATCAGAGTCCGTGCCTGCTCCACGCTGTCAAGTCCCAGCCGCTCCTGAACGGACCAGACCAACTCGTCACCCAAGGGTTTGGGATTGTCGAAGGTACCCAGATTGCCGCCGCCGGTGACAAAATTCTTGGAAAGCTCAGCACCGGAAAACAGAACGTCGTCGATGAGGATGCCCTTGATATCGGTGACCTCCATATGCGTGCCGACCTTATCCACGAAGGAAACATAACCGGAAAGGTCTGCGTTGCCGACACTCAGAGTGGGCAGGTATTTGGAAACAAGACCGATTTCGGAGATGATACTCTCAAAGGTGCCGGTCAGGTCACTGGCGGTATCGGCGGTGAACGCCTTATCCACGTAGTTGCGCTGGTCCTTGGAGGTGGGGAAGGTCTCACCGTTTACAGTGGTGGTTTTGACGGTGTAGGTCTTCTTCACCGTGGCGGCGCCCCAGGCGTTGGGGGAATTGTAAACCGTGATGTCCACAGAACCGTTATTCAGCAGCTTTGTCCAGTAGCCATCGATGGTGGTGGTCGTGTTCTGACCGGGCTCCATCACCGCAAGGCTGACGGAATGACCCAGACTCAGGGAGTAGAACAGCGCGTCGGTTTCGCTGCCGTAGTACTGATCCACCCGTTCCTTGGCGTAGGCTGCGGTAAGCTGGGTGACGAAGTCGGTTTCGTTGGGGCTGCGGATGGAGACGGTGTTGTTGCCCATGCCTGCATCCACCTTTTTGGTGTAATTGTGGGTAGCGGCGGTGGGCTCGCCGTCAGACATGAAAATAAAGACAGGGGTTCTGACACGGTCCATCTCCGCACTCAAAAACACGTTCATTGCGTCCAGAATACCCAGCTGGGTGTATGTACCGGCAATATCTGTTACCACACGGGTGTGCTGGGGGACGGACTTTCCGGCGGAATTGATTACGCCCTTGTTCACGGCTACGGATTGCAGTTTTCCGCCGCTCACATTGGCCTTCAGATAGGTGGTGGTGCCGCTGTAGCGGTCCAAAGGCAGCAGAACCATACTGTTGCTGGCGGTGGACTGGTTCCGGTCCGGACCACCATAGTACACCACAACGCCTACGCGGTTATACTCATTCAGGCTCAGAAGCTTCTCGATGGAAGTATTGACCGATGCCAGCATGGTGTTGATGGTGGAAGGGTCTCTGCCCGGATACATGGAGCTGGACAGGTCCAGAATGATCATGGTGTCCGTGGGCATATTGGAGATGCCGGTGACACTCATGTTGGATGCCATGGCAGACAGGGCTACCAGGAAGCTCCTGTCGCCGTCCATAGTGATGCCGGTGCCGGCAAAAGCGGAGCTGTCCGTAAAGACAGACTTGTCCGTCCAGACTCTGCCGGCATTTTCGGTGTTGATGGGGTTAGGCAGGAAGATATCCTTCCAGGAATCCATGGTAGAGGGGTCTGCCACGCGAGTATCCGTCTCCACAGCGGCGGTCTGCGTGGACAGCTGGGGCAGATAGCTGAGGAGTATGGAAAGACAAAGTACGATGCTCAGGAGCCTCGTCAATAGGGACTTTTTCATATGATATACCTCCTGGTCAGAATGTTATGCAAAAATACGCGGTAATCAGTTGACGAGCTGACAAAGTTACCAGTATCAGAGCGATTAATGTTGCATCTTTCAATAATTATATATCTGATTTACAACTTTTGCAACTGCTGTTTTTGTAAAAAATGGTAATACTTTGGTCTATGAAGCAAAAAATAACCACCGGGGCTTTACAAATATGCAACCTGCAGCGCCTCGATATTAAAATATTGCGGCCCCCATGCCTCCTGCGGTGATCAGAATGGTATTGTAATGCCTGAAAGGTGCGATAGTACGGATGCCCGATGTTCCGCAAACTGCCGATCTCCATAGGCAAAAACCCCGCTTACCGTCACACGGTAAGCGGGATTATCCATTAGACAAAAAGATTTAGCTGAATGTCAGTCCTTTTGTGAACGTCAGGTAATTTCTTAGTTCCATCAACCCTTGATAGCAGCCTGTGGGACTACTATCCATGGAGGGGGAACAGCCGGAAGAAACCAAAATTTTCGTGCTGGATTTGCGTTTTCCCTGCAACTGGCAGTGGAGCGGCTTGACCGGGTCACCGTCGAACGGCAGATACCAGTCAAAGCCGTCCTTGGACACCACGATTTTGACTACGAAAGCTTCAATCACCGACTCCGGCACATCCTGCCCTTCATCCCGGTTGGTGTACTGATCCAGGGCGTATTGCAGGACGGTGCGCTTTTCCGTGTAGTCCACAACCTCCTTGGGGGAAGCTTCTTCGGTCAGCTTTTCAATTTCTTTCTGAAGCTGCTGCATCCGGGGTTCCAGTTCAGCGCACTTCATGCGAAAGGCTTCCCGGCTGAGATCTCCGTCGGCCCGCATTTCGATGTAACCGTCGATCTTCTGGGACAGCTTTGCCAGTTCCGTCTGCTTGGCTTTTAAGATGGCTTCCTTGTCCTGGGTTTCTTCGGTGTCCCCGATGTGGGCCTCCAGAATGGAATTGGCAAGGGCCAGCACCTTGTCCTTTTGGGAGAGATACTTCCGGAAGATCAGGTTCGCCATCATCTGCAAGCGCCACTCCGGGATCATGGGA
>JAZSEN010000003.1:0-25811 GCA_045531675.1 Faecousia sp. | reverse complement strand
CGTACTGAGGCTCGTTGGAGGGATCCTCCAGATCCAGACCCTCGTGACTCAGGTGCCACAGGTTCTTGTCCTTGGAGTAGTTGGTCTCACGGCTGATTTTCAGGGGCACATTGTGTGCCTCGGCGTAGTCGATTTCCTCGTCACGGGACTTGATATCCCACTCTCTCCAGGGAGCGATGATCTTCATCTGGGGAGCGAAGCGCTTGATGGCCAGCTCGAAGCGGACCTGATCGTTGCCCTTGCCGGTAGCACCGTGGCAGATAGCATCTGCACCCTCAGCAATGGCGATTTCGGCCAGACGCTTGCCGATGACGGGACGGGCAAAAGCGGTACCCAGCAGATAGGTTTCGTACTTGGCATCCATCTTCAGGGCGGGGATGATGATTTCGTCCACCATTTCGTCCACCAGATCGGCGACAATCAGCTTGGATGCGCCGGTGGCGATGGCTTTGGCCTCCAGACCCTCCAGCTCGTCAGCCTGACCGACGTTACCGGCCACGGCGATGATTTCGGGGTTGTTGTAGTTTTCCTTCAGCCAGGGGATGATGATGGAAGTATCCAGACCGCCGGAATAGGCCAGAACGACCTTTTTAATATTTGTGTTGCTCATGGTATGTAGCCTCCTGAAAGCTTGTATTCTTTGATATGCAACGAATTATACATCAAAATCCCAGTCTTGTCAATATTGTCTGAATATTTATACACAGATTTGTCGAATATTCATAGTCGGGTTGTATTTTTGCATATTTAATTAGGGATATTGCCTACGGCACATAAAATGGTACACCGGTGATGGAGAAATGTTCACCATAAACGCACAATTGCTGTTATGATGTATCCCCTTGATGGAATTACCTATAAATGATTGTTTAGTGGAGTAAGCGCCGCACCCTCGCCTCTCTCTTTGAGGGAGGGGCTAGGGGATAGCGCAATCTTACACCGCTAAACTATTATTCACGTCATTGTGCTATGTTTTATTAATTCTGACTTAAAAATCCGCATCTGTTTGACTATTTTTGGAAGAGGAAACAAAAATAACTGCAAAACTAACGACGAATTTTGAAAATTAATGATAGCATTTCTGGAATGGATGTGATATACTAACAGTTGGAATATATAATGCCACAGCTATGCGAGGGGAATGTTAAAATGGGAAAGACCGTTATTTCTGATACCGCCTGCGATTTGATTTACATATCTCATTGTGCGCTGAACGGGAAAAAACCGGACATGAAGCGACTGAAAACCAGACAACCTATGGAGCTGTATGCTCTGGCGGAGCAGCATGCTATGAATTCGCTGATTTCCTTTGCGTTGGAAGGTGCGGTCATCGACGAGGCCATGGCCACATGGAAAAAGTACCGGGAACAGACACTGCGTCGGAATCTGCTGCTGGATGCGGAGGCCCGCCATTTGTGCAAAGTCATGGATGAGAAGGGTATCTGGCATATGCGGCTCAAGGGCAGCATTATGAAAAATCTCTATCCCCGGATGGAAATGCGTCAGATGAGCGATCAGGATATCCTCTTTGATACCACCCGTCGGGAGGAAATGCGGGAATACATGCTGGCCCGCGGCTACGACCCCAAAGGTCATCACGATACCCACCACGATATCTATCACAAGCCTCCCCTGTATAATATCGAGCTGCATCACACCCTCTTTGAGCTGCACTGCGATATGCGTCTGGTGGATTACTACCGCAACGTCAAGGAGGAACGTATGATTCCTGACGGCGACGGCACCTGCGGCTTCCATTTCAACGACGAGGATTTCTACATCTACATGATTGCCCATGCCTATAAGCACTACACGGATCATGGCGTGGGACTGCGTTCTCTGGTGGATGTGTATGTATACGACAACAAGAAGCCCAATCTGGATTGGGATTATGTGAATCGGGAATGCGCCAAGCTTGGCATGGACGAGTACGAGCAGACCTGCCGCAGTGTGGCAAGAAAGCTGTTCCGTGACGACGCGATGGATACCCTGACGGATGGGGAGCTGGAGCTGCTTCATTTCTGCGTGGCATCCGGCACCCATGGCAATGAAGAAAGCTTTATTCGCCATGAGCTCAGGGGCGTGGGCGCCAGTGGAGATAAGGTCACCTTCGGGCATAAGCTGCGCTATCTGTGGAAGCGCACCTTCCCCAGCGCCAAGTGGATGCGGGAAAATGACCGTATGGCCCGTAAGCACCCCAAACTTCTGGTGATTGCGTGGATTGTCCGTATTTTCCGCGGATTCTCCAAGAGACACACAGCCAAGGAATTCAAGAGGGTTATGGACACCGAGGAAGTATAAAAAATGGAACGTTTTGTGGATATCCACACCCACATGCTTCCGGGCGTGGATGATGGAGCGCCGGATTTGGAGCATGCCATGGAGCTGCTGCGGATGGCGTGGGAGGATGGCACCGGAGCGGTGATTCTGACCCCTCACTATCGGGGGCGCTACCGGAAAAATACACCGGAGCAGTTGCGTCAGGCGTTTGATGGTCTGCAGCAGTCCGTCAAAAAGGAACTGCCTGAGATGGAGCTGTTTCTGGGCAGTGAGGCCGGTATTGAGCGGGAGCTGACAGAAAAACTGCTGAACAGACAGGTTCTGAGCCTGAACGGCGGAAATTATGTCCTGCTGGAGTTTCACAGCGACTGTACCTCCAAACATGTGGTGGAGGGCATCCTGGAACTGCTCAATTGCGGATATATTCCTGTGATTGCCCATGCAGAGCGCTATGATGCGTTCTGCAATAACAAGCATCTGGCCGACGAGGTAATCCGGCTGGGCGCGCTGATTCAAATTAATGCCGGCAGCATTACCGGCAGTGCCGGCTTCGCTACAAAGTGTTGCTGTGCAAGGCTTCTGAAAAAACGCAATGTGCATTTCATTGCGTCGGATGCCCATGATACCCATGAGAGAACCCCACTGTTAAGTCAATGTTATCGCCGGATTTGCAAGAAATACGGAGAAGAATACGGGGCGGCTTTGTTTTGGGAAAATGCCCGCGCAATGCTGGCAGAGGAATTCTGAACTAAGGTGAGATAACAATGGAGAGCATGACAATCGATAAACTGAATACACAGGAACGGACTGCTCCCGTTGCGCCTCCCAAGGTAGGCTGGTGGTATCTGACCGGCAAACGGTGCTTTGATTTCGTGGCATCCCTGCTGGCATCCATTGTGTTGCTGCTGCCTATGCTGGTCATCGGATTACTGGTGGTCATCAAGAACTTCGGCAGCCCCTTCTATATCCAGAAACGGGTAGGCATGAGGGGGAAAATCATCAAGGTCTATAAGTTCCGCAGCATGAAAAAGAACGCGGATCATCTGGAGGAAATGCTCACACCGGAGCAGCTGGAGGAGTACCGCAAGGAATACAAGCTGGTGGACGATCCCCGTCTGCTGGGCTACAAAAAGCCTGGTGATGGCGGCCGCTGCTTTGGTGCTATGATTCGCAAGACCTCCATCGATGAGCTGCCTCAGATTTTCTTCAACATTCTGCTTCGGGGAGATATGTCGGTGGTAGGACCCCGACCCATTCTGCCCGATGAGCTGGCAGAGAACTACACTCCAGAAGAGCAGAAATTGCTGCTCAGTGTCAAGCCGGGACTCACCGGCTACTGGCAGGCCTATGCCAGAAACGATGCCACCTACGAAAGCGGCGAACGTCAGAGAATGGAGCTATACTATATATATAACCGCTCCTTCCTGTTGGATATCAAGATTATTATGCAGACCGTGGTGTCTGTATTGCGTAAGGCCGGTGCCCATTGAGGACCGGAAAGTGAGGGATAAGACATGCTGACACCCAATATTGACCTGAACGGTAAGACCATTCTTGTCACCGGTGCCGCCGGCTTTATCGGCGCGGAGCTGGTGCAGGAGCTGCTGCGCACTTTGGAGGGCGTGACGGTAGTGGGGCTGGATAATATGAACGCCTACTACGATGTTTCCATCAAGGAATACCGCCTGAATCAGATTCGGAAGCTGGCGGCTCAGAAAAAGAACTCCAAATGGGTTTTTATTCGTGGCAGCATTGCTGACAAATCCCTGATTGAGCGGACCTTTACTGAGTATGCCTTTGATGTGGTGGTGAATCTGGCAGCGCAGGCCGGTGTCCGCTATTCCATCACCAATCCCGATGCCTATATCGAAGCCAATATCATCGGCTTCTACAATATTCTGGAGGCATGCCGGAATCATCCGGTGGCTCATCTTGTCTACGCCTCCAGCTCCAGTGTCTACGGCTCCAATAAAAAGGTGCCCTATTCCACCGACGATCAGGTGGACAACCCTGTGAGCCTGTACGCCGCCACCAAAAAGTCCAATGAGCTGCTGGCCCATGCCTATTCCAAGCTCTACAATATCCCCTCTACCGGACTGCGGTTCTTCACGGTTTACGGTCCTGCGGGACGTCCCGACATGGCGTACTTCGGCTTTACCAACAAGCTGCGTAACGGCGAGACCATTCAGATTTTCAACTATGGCAACTGCAAGCGAGATTTCACCTACGTGGATGATATCGTGGAGGGCGTCAAGCGGGTCATGACCACCGCGCCGGAGAAACAGACCGGCGCGGACGGTCTGCCGGTGCCGCCTTATCGGGTCTATAACATCGGTAACAGCAGTCCCGAAAATCTGCTGGATTTCGTGGATATCCTCCAGCAGGAGCTGATTGCTGCCGGTGTGCTGAGCGCCGACTATGATTTCGATGCCCATAAGGTGCTGGTGCCTATGCAGCCCGGCGATGTGCCGGTGACCTATGCGGATACCTCCGCCTTGGAGCGGGATTTGGGTTTCCGTCCTGCCACCCCTCTGCGTGAGGGTCTGCGCAGATTCGCCCAGTGGTACAAAGAATTTTATTTGTAAGGATGTGTCTGATTTGAAAAAATATACCATCGCCGTTGCCGGAACCGGCTATGTGGGACTATCTGTGGCCACGCTGCTGGCGCAGAACCATAAGGTTTTCGCGGTGGATATCGTGGCGGAAAAGGTGGAGCTGATTAATCAGCGGAAATCCCCCATCAAGGACGATTACATCGAGGAATATCTGGCGAATCGGAAGCTGAATCTGACTGCTACGCTGGATGCCCGTATGGCATATGAGCAGGCGGATTTTGTAGTCATCGCCGCCCCCACCAATTATGATGCCAAGAAAAACTATTTCGATACCTCCGCTGTGGAAAGTGTGATTTCTCTGGTTACGGAGTGTAATCCCCGTGCCATCATGGTTATCAAGTCCACCATTCCTGTTGGCTTTACTGCCGCCATTCGTGAAAAGAGCGGCAGCGATAATATCCTGTTCAGTCCTGAATTTTTGCGGGAGTCCAAGGCGCTGTACGACAATCTTTACCCCAGCCGCATCATCGTGGGCACGGATTTGGACAATCCCCGACTGATTGAGGCTGCCCGTAGCTTTGCGGCTTTGCTGCAGGAGGGTGCCATCAAGGAGGATGTGGACACCCTGATTATGGGCTACACCGAGGCGGAGGCTGTGAAGCTGTTTGCCAATACCTACCTTGCCCTGCGTGTGTCTTTCTTCAATGAGCTGGACACCTATGCTGAGATGAAAGGCCTGGATACCAAGCAAATCATCGACGGTATCTGTCTGGATCCCCGCATTGGCACGCATTATAATAACCCCAGCTTTGGTTACGGCGGCTATTGCCTGCCCAAGGATACCAAGCAGCTGCTTGCCAACTATCAGGATGTGCCGGAGAATCTGATTGGTGCTATCGTTGAGAGCAACCGGACCCGGAAGGACTTCATCGCTGAACGGGTGCTGGAGATTGCCGGCGGTTACGGCTCCAACGATGACTACGATGCTGAGCTGGAGAAGGATGTGGTGGTGGGCGTGTACCGCCTGACCATGAAATCCAATTCCGACAACTTCCGCCAAAGCTCCATTCAGGGCGTTATGAAGCGAATCAAGGCAAAGGGCGCCACGGTGATTGTTTACGAACCCTCTCTACCCGACGGCGAGACCTTCTTCGGCAGCCGTGTGGTCAATGATTTGGAGCGGTTCAAGCAGCAGTGCGATGCCATCATCGCCAATCGCTACGACCCCTGTCTGGACGATGTCCGTGATAAAGTCTATACAAGAGATATTTTCAGGAGAGATTGATGAAAATTTCCGTTGTCATGTCTGTCTACAATGCCGAGAAGTACCTCAATGAGGCGGTGGACAGCATCCTCGCTCAAACCTATGAGGATTTTGAGCTGATTCTCATTAACGATAAATCCACCGACAGCTCCGGTGCCATCCTGCAGGACTATGCCCAAAAGGACAAGCGGGTGGTCATCCTCGAAAATGAGGAGAATATGGGTCTGACCAAGAGCCTGAATAAGGGCCTTGCCATTGCCAAGGGAGAGTATATCGCCCGTATGGATGCCGACGATATCTCCGTGCCGGAGCGGTTTGCCCTTCAGGTGAAATATCTGGATGAGCATCCGGATTACAGCTTCGTCAGCTGCATCGGTCGCTACATCGACGAAAACGGCAAGCCGGAACAGCTGCGTTTGTTCCCCGAAACCAATGAGGAGATTTACGCTATGATGCCCAAGGTGGATGCGGTGATGCATCCGGGTGTCATGTTCCGCCGTGAGGATATTGCAAAAATCGGCAACTATTGCGAGGATTTCCGTGTGGTGCAGGACTATGATTTGTGGTTCCGCGGCATGGCGGCAGGTTACAAATTCTACAATATCCAGCAGCCGCTGGTGCTGTTCCGCCGGAACGACTCCTACAATACCCGCAAGAGCAAAGCCTACCGGATGGTGGACTACCGCGTTCGCAAGAAGGGCTATAAGATCAACAAAGTCCCTCTTCACAAGCGGGTGTACCTGATTGTGCCTCTGGCGTTGGCATACATTCCGCCGAAAATCATGGACAAGCTGTTCTATGTCCTGAAGAAATTCGACCCCCGAAACAAAGCCGCAAAGGAGAAGGAAAATGGGTAAGCTGGAACAGAAAATCAACAGCATACTCCAGAGTTTTCCCGGTGTGAAACGGGGTGTCAAGCGGATTTACCAGATGGCCATGTACGCCGTTTCTCCCAAGCTCAAAAGCGAGGGCGATATCCGCCGCCTGACGCCGGAGGACGAATTTGAGTATTTCTTCGGCTACTACGACAAATGCCCGTGGGATGTCAGCGGACGGTATGTGCTGTGCAATCGGGTGAGGAACGCATGGAAAGAGCCGGACAACGCCTGCGAGGCGGAGCTGGTTCTGATTGATACCGGCGACAACAACGCCCTTCGGGTGCTGGCAACGACCCGGTGCTGGAATGTCCAGCAGGGTTGTATGCTTCAGTGGCTGGACGGGCGCACTGTGATATATAACGATTTTCAATCCGGCAGCTACTGCTCTGTGGTGCTGGATGTATTCTCCGGCGAAAAGCGGACTCTGCCCATGCCGGTGTACAGCGTGGCAGCCGATGGCAGCTTTGCCCTAACGCTGGACTTCTCCCGTCTGCACCGTTTGCGCCCCGGCTATGGCTACTGCAATCTGCCGGAGCAGACCGCCGGCGAAAAATGTCCGGACCAGACCTGTGTCTGGCGCATGGAGCTTGCCACCGGCGAGGTCAAACCCCTACTGCGTTACACCGATTTTGCCGCACTGGAACCCCGTCCTGAGATGGAGGATGCGGAGCATAAGGTGAACCACCTGATGATTTCCCCTGACGGCAGCCGGTTCATGGTGCTGCACCGCTGGCTGGTTGGTGGACGGAAATACACCCGTCTGGTCACCGGTGATTGCAATGGTGGCGGACTGTACTGCTTGCTGGATGATGATTTCGTGTCCCATTGCTGCTGGAAGGATAACCGCCAGATTCTGACCTTCGCCCAGAAGAAGGGGCAGGGGAGAGGCTACTTCCTGCTGAAAGACGAAACCAAAGATTGCGTTCACCTGTGGAAAACACTGGTTGGTGACGGACACCCCACCTATGGTCCGGACGGACGGGTGGTGACCGATTCCTACCCCGACCGCCGCAGAGTGGCGAATATCTATATATTAAAGGAAGACGCGGAAGAACCGGCGGTGATTGCCCGGGTGTTCGCACCCTTCCGCTATGATAATGATGTGCGGTGTGATCTGCATCCCCGCTGGAGTCGTGATGGCTCGCAGATTTGCTTCGACGGCGTGTTCGAGGGAAAGCGGGGACTGTACACCGCAGCCGTAAAGAGGAACTGATATGAGTAACAGACCTTTAATCACCATTGTGGTGCCGGTGTACAAGGTGCCTTATCATCTGCTGCGCCGCAGTCTGGACAGCCTTTGCGCCCAGACCTGTGACGATTTTGAAGCGGTGCTGATTGATGACGGCTCGCCGGATGAATGTGGTGCTATTTGTGACGAATACGCGGGAAAATACCCCTTTATGCGTGTAATCCACCAGAAAAACGGTGGCTTGAGTGTGGTTCGCAACAATGGCATCGACTCTGCCCGTGGCGACTGGGTCTGCTTTCTGGACGGCGACGACTGGATCGAGCCGGACACTGTGGAATTCGCAAAGAAATACATCAGCGAGTGTGGTGACGGCGACATCCTGATTTGGGATGAATACTACGACATCGGCGACACCGTCAAGAAGAACTGCTTTTTTGGCGAGGAGGTGGAGGGAACCCTCTGCTTCGAAGGCGAGGATCGGGAGAAGTTGATTGACAAGATTCTGCCCTCCAAGGTTTCCAAGCCCCTGCCGCTGGCCATTGTGGACATCGGAACCGCCAACGCCAGAGCCTACCGCAAGGCATTCCTTCAGGAAAAGAAGGTCTACAATCAGCCGGGATTGAAGCGGACCCAGGATAATGTGTTCAACCTCTGGGCGTTCCATAAGGCCAGCAAGGTCTACTACCGCTGCCACCGGCTGTACCACTATGTTTACAGCCCTGATGCCGCCACCCGCCGCTATACGCCGGATGTGGCGGATACCATGTATTTTCTCTACGAGTGCATGGATGATTTTGTGGGCAAGACCCATGATACGCCGGAGTTCCGCCAGCGGCTGTACCTGCGTTTTATGCGTGTGCTGTCCCGCTGCTTTGAGCTGAACTACGCCAACCCCGACAATCCGGCAAAACGAAAGGACCGCCTTGCTGCCGCACGGGCGGATATGGAACGTCCTTTGTTCCGCGAGGCGATTCAAAACTGCGATGTGTCCGGTCAGGCGTTCCGCATCCGGCTCATTGCTTTCCTGCTCCGGCACAAAATGTATCGGGGAATGTTTGCGCTGGTGCGGATGAATGCGGTGACCCGCAATCTGAGATTGAAATTGAGAAAAGGTTAAGGAGGCTGCCCTATGCCCAAGCTGTCTGTGGTCGTACCTGTTTATAATGTAGAAAAATACATCGGCGAGATGGTCGAAAGCCTGCAAAACCAGACCCTGCGTGACCTGCAGATTATTCTGGTGGACGACGGTAGTCCGGACCGCAGCGGTGCCATTTGCGATGAATATGCCGCTAAGGATGACCGCATCACCGTAATTCACAAGCCCAACGGCGGCGTGGGTGCTGCCCGCAATGACGGTCTGGATGCCGCCACCGGCGAGTGGATTGTGTTCTGCGATTCCGACGACTGGGTGGAAGCGGATGCTTTTGAAAAGCTGATTAAGGCCGGCGAAGCCGCCGGTGCGGATGTGGTGTTCGGCGACGCCAATCTGGTTTACGGCGAGCATATCCAGAAGGCCCGTTTTTATAAGGATGAATTTGTCACCAGCGACCGTCAGCGCATCGATCAGCTGATTGCGGCGGATTTCAGCCGTGCCTATTGCTACAATCCTGCGGAGGGCGGTCCTGCCTTCGGCTACGGCGGACCGTGGAACAAGCTGGTGCGCCGGAAGCTGATGCTGGACAACGATATCCGCTTTGACCTGCGGGTGAAGGGTATTTTCGATGATATCCTCTTCACCGCCTACATCTTTGCCGTGGCAAAGACCGTGGCCTATGTCCATGTGCCAGTGTATAACTACCGCCAGCTGGGCAGCTCCATCACCCACAGCTACAAGGCCAACCTGCTGGAAATCAATCAGGCGATTTTCGTGTCCTGGCAGGAGTTTATGGAGAAGTACGGCAAGGACGGACAGTTCCAGAAACCTTACTATGCCAACGTCATTCGCCGGTTCAAGAGTACGCTGGGACTGTACTTCTTCAGCAAAAAGAACGAAAAGCCCTTCCGCGCCCAGTGCAAGGAGCTGAAGGCGCTGATGAATACGGAGCCTTACCGTACCGCCATGCAAGAGGTGGACAAGGGTAAGCTCCACAATAAATACGACAAGCTAATCTGGCAGGCGGCAAAGACCGGTTCACCCACCATGGTGTACTGGGTATACAAGCTGTCGGTGCTGATTAAGAAAGTCAAAGAAAAGAAAATGTGACGTAAGGGGGCAGACCATGGGGCTCAAGTCCATAGCCAAGAAGCTGGTCGGTGAGAAAAACCGGCAGCGGATCAAGGCGGTAAAAGCGCAAATGAAGTACCGCAAGACCCGCGCCAACGCCGGAAAGCTGATTATGAAAAGCGATGAATGGGCGGAGCCGGTTGTCTATGCCCTGCCGGATAAGCATGTTTTCTTTGGATACTATGACATTCAGCAAATTCAGGGCGACAGGCTGCTGCTCACGGCAGTGCCGCGCAAGGCAGACACTAAAAAGGACGCCGCTGAGCTTTACTGGCTGGAAATGCCCACCGGTGAATACCATCTGATCGGGCAGACCCGTGCATGGTGCTGGCAGCAGGGCGCAAGACTGCGCTGGCATCCGACTCTGGAGAACACGGTCCTGTATAACGACTTGGAAAACGACCAATATGTTTGCCGGATTGTGGATTTGCAGAAGGGTCTGCTGGGGACGGTGCCCAGAGCGTTGTACGATGTTACCCCCGACGGACGTTTCGGCTTGAGCCTGAATTATTCCCGTTTACAGCGGTTGCGTCCCGGCTATGGCTACAACACGTTGCCGGACACCACCGACGGTATAAAAGTTCCTGAAAATGATGGAATCTTCCTTGTTGATTTGAAAACCGGCGAGGAAAAGTTGATTGTTTCCTATGAGCAACTGGTTCAGGCTGTGCCGGAGGCGGCAGAAAGTCTGAATTATGTAAACCACATTTCCGTCGCGCCCGATGGCAGCCGTTTTCTGTTCTTCCATCTGTGGACACCGCGAATCGGCGCCCGCTGGAATGGCAGGCTGTTTACCGCCCGACTGGACGGCACGGAGTTGCGCTGCGTGGAAGATGAGTTTATTCCCTCCCACTATTGCTGGAACGGCAGTGAGGAACTGCTGATTACCAGCGTGGGCTTTGGCGGCGCACCCTCCTACTATTACCTGTACGACCTGACCGCCGGAACACGAAAGCAAATGGAGCATTCCTGTCTGGTGCAGGACGGACATCCCACCTTCCTTGAAGATGGCTGCCGGTTCCTGACTGATACCTATCCCTTGTCCGGCTCTATGCAGCGGCTGTTTGTGTCGGACACAGATGGCAAAGGTCACACGCCCCTGTGCGATATTTTTGCGGATTCCAGACTGTTTGATGAAAAACGCTGCGATCTGCACCCCAGATTAACCCCGGATAACGCAATCGTCACCATCGATTCCACCTTCCGGGATGGAAAACGAAGCGTCATTTTACTGCGGCGCAGATGAGAGAAGAGGTGACACACATTGCGAGGAAATCTGAATCAGGGAAAAATCCGAATTCGGATTCCCTCAGCTGCCCGATTGCTAATTGGCGCGGTGGAATATTTGTGGGTCATTTTCATCATACTAAACGGTAATTCCGTCTACCATGCCAACTCCGTCCGCAATCTATATCTGCTGGAGATTGTTCTGATACTGACTTTCCTTCTGCTGGTCCTGAATTTCCTGTTCTACCGGGAAAGACCTTGTAAAGCCGGATTGCTGGGCGCAATGATTATTGCGGCGTACAGTACTATGTATTTCAGCATTATGCAGTCGCAGATGGCAGCCAAGACCTTCTTTGAACTGTTTGTGCTGGGCGCTCCGATGGTGTATATGCTGTTCGCGGAGCTTTACCATCGCGGCAGGTTGATGACAATGCTTTACCGTTTTGTCATCGTGATTTGTGTGCTTGCTGTGATTTCTCTGTGGTTCTGGACACTGGGCGAGGTACTGGAGATCATTGAGCCCAACGGCTATGTCACCATAACCTGGGGCAATTTCAGCACCGTAAAAGGCTATTATGGCGTCCATTTTGCCTTCCAGCGGGATACTACCTTCTTCCCAAATGCGGATTTGTATCGCAATAGCAGTATTTTTTCCGAGGCGCCCATGTTCAATCTATGGCTGAACATTGCGCTTGCGATTGAGTTGTTTCTGAAACCCAAAGCCTCCAAGGCCCGTTGCCTGATTTTGGTTGCGACGATACTCACCACATTATCGGTTACAGGCATTCTGTTTCTGGTGCTGTGCGTGGTGCTGAGAATGCTGGAATTTCTAAAGCGGATGAATCGCGTCCAGCGATGTGTATATATTCTGGTTTCTGTGGTGCTGATTCCGGCAATGGCAGTTCTGGTGCTTCAGAGTATGGCGTTGAAAACAGACACCAAATCCTACGAGATTCGCCTGTCCGACTATGTGGCAGGTATCAAGCTCTGGATGGATCATCCTGTTTTCGGATCCGGATTCGGAAACCTGAAATCGCTCCATGCCTATGTGACGGAAATCGGTGCAGGTGTGGCGGGATTCAGCAACTCGGTAACGGCGGTGCTGGGCACCGGCGGTATCTGGATGGCGCTGCTGTACTATATTCCTCATTTGGCAATTGTTGTGCCAGGCTGTACAGGCAGCAAGAAAATAGCATGCTTCGGCGTATGCATGCTGTATCTGTTCGTTACCACCATTTTCTTTGCCAGATTCATTGGCGTGATGCTGATAATGTTCGGATATGCAGTATTGTCCGGTGCAAAAAACCCGGAACACTTTCCGGAGAATCTGCAATATTAAGCCCGGACAATGAATAAAGAGGTGACTTTGTGGAAGATATTTCAATCCTCCGAAATAGGGCACTCAGGATAAATGTAAGCGAACTGGGAAGAAGATTTCTGACGGTTTTGGAGTACCTTTGGGCAATCGCTCTGGTCTTGAACGGCAACAGTGTTTTCCATGCCAATGCCAACAGGGATTTTCATTTGCTGGAGATTTCTGTAATCATAACGATTCTTCTACTGCTGACGAATTTCGTTGTTTACGGAATCCGGGCATCCAAGAGAAATATGCTGATTACAATGTTCATTATGATTTACTGCACGATTTACCTGAGTGTCATGCAGGAAAAAATGAACGTTCAGGATTATTTGTTTCTGTTTGTGATTGGTATGCCAACAGCGTTTTTGCTGTTTGCAGAGCTATATCGTCACGGGCGAATTTTGCAGATACTCTACCGTATCGTGGACGTACTTTGTGTATTGTCCGTGGTGTCGCTGGTATTCTGGTATCTGGGCGTAGTGGCGAAGGTCATCACGCCCAATGGCTATGTAGAAATCAATTGGGGCACCTTTAGCCGTGCTTACGGCTTCTACGGTGTGCATTACGCATTCCAGCTGGATACTACCTTTTTCCCTGATTTGTATCTCTATCGTAACAGCGGTATCTTCGCGGAAGCGCCTATGTTCAACCTGTGGTTGGACCTGTCGCTGGCGATAGAGCTGTTCCTGAAAAATAAACCGTCCCGATTCCGTGTTGTTTTGCTGGGAGTAACCATCATAACCACGCTGTCGGTTACGGGAATCATCTTTATGGTGATTTGTGTTGCGCTTGTAATCATCCAGGTTTATCATAAGCTGAGCCGGCGAAAAAAGGGTCTGGTTCTTCTTGGCGTGATGCTGGCGATTCCTGTGATGGGATATTTCCTTGTTCGTAGTCTCATTTTGAAATCGGATACCCAGTCCTACGATATGCGTCTGTCGGACTATGTGGGCGGTGTCAAGCTGTGGATGAATTATCCTGTTTTTGGTGCCGGCTATGGAAGCTTGAAAGCGCTTCTGCCCTATATCTATTCACCGGAAGGCGTTCTCGGCATTAGTAATTCCATTGCCGCGGTGCTGGGTACCGGTGGTATTTGGATGGCGATACTGTTTTATTTCCCGCATTTCGGCGCGCTGTCCAGAAGAATGACCGGTCATACCAAGATTAGCTGTTTTGGCCTTTGCTATTTGTTTTTATTCTGCACAACGGCGTATTTTGGCCGGTTTCTTGCGGCGGTGATGCTGGCCTTTGAACTGGCGCTGCTGTTGGGCAGCGGAGATCCTTTTGCAAAAATCAATCCATCCTGCGAAAAGGAGGAGCATTATGCCTAAAATCAGTATTATTGTACCTTGCTACAATGTGGATAAGTATCTGGAAAAATGTCTGGATTCCCTGATTGGGCAGACCCTTCAGGATATCGAGGTTATTCCAGTGGATGACGGCAGTCCGGACACCAGCGGTGCGATTTGCGACCGTTATGCGGCAATGGACAGTCGTGTAAAGCCGATTCACAAGAAAAACGGTGGTGTTTCCGCTGCCCGTAACGACGGACTGGCAGCCGCTACCGGTGATTATGTCTTTTTCTGCGACGGCGACGACTGGATGCCTGCGGATGCCTGCGAGCTTTTGTGGGAAGAGGCTGGGCGCAGCGATGCGGATGTGGTATTTGGTGATTTATGGCGGAGCTGGGATGACCGGGATGAGTATATGCGCCTGTTTGCAGAGCCATTCTGCACCAGCGACCGGGATTTTATCCGGCAACTGATTCGTACAAACTTCTATTATACCTACTGCCCCTCCGTGCCAAAAGAGGATCCGGCGGACGGCTGCTACGGCGGTCCATGGAACAAAATTGTGAAGCGGCAACTGTTGATGGATAAAAATATCCGCTTCGATTTGCGCGTGAAGGGAATCTACGATGATGTGATTTACAGCGGTTATGTGCTGGCGGAGGCGAAGAGCGTGGCCTATATCGGCAAGCCTGTCTACAATTACCGTCAGGTCGCAACTTCTATGACCCGTGTTTTTAAGAAGAACATTCTGGAAATCAACAGCATGATTTTTACTTGCTGGGAAGAGTTTCTGGAAAAGTACGATCCGGCAGGCGAATGGAAGGCGGCATACTACGCCAATGTAATCCGCCGTCTGGACCATGCAGTGCAGGTCTATTTCCTGACGGAGGCCAATCCAGCGCCCCGAAAGCAGAAGGATTTGGAGCTTTCGCAGCTGCTGCGTGCGGAGCCTTACCGTTCTGCTGCCCGTGGTGTTGAGAAGGACAAGCTGGGACGCCGCCACAGAGTGCTGGCAACCTTGAGCGCCATGGATGCCGCTGCCGGTATCCGCCATGCCTATGCCTATAACCGCTGGCGGAAGCGGAAGAAATAATTATTATCATTGCGCCGGCTTGCCGACGTATGAGGTCATGTTATCATGTCTGAGAAAAAATCCTTAAAGCTTAATTTTATAATGAATGCCCTGCTTACCATGTCGGCGTTCCTTTTCCCGCTGATCAGCTTTCCTTATGTGTCCCGGATTCTGCTGCCGGACGGCACCGGAAAGGTGTCCTTTGCTACCTCGCTGATTTCCTATTTCCTGATGTTTGCCCAGCTGGGTATTCCTACCTATGGTATCCGTGCATGTGCCAAGGTTCGGGATGATAAGCAGGAACTGTCCAGAACTGCCCATGAATTGCTGATCATCAACCTTGTGATGACGGTGATTTCCTATGCGGCACTGGCTCTGGCATTGATTTTTGTGCCGCGGCTGCGAAGCGAGCGACTGCTGTATATTGTATGCAGTCTGACAATATTCTTCACTTCCATCGGCATGGAGTGGCTGTACAAAGCTCTGGAGCAGTACACCTACATCACCGTCCGCTCCATCATCTTTAAGCTGGTGTCGCTGGTGGCCATGTTCGCTTTGGTACACGCCAAAGAGGACTATGTGATTTACGGCGGAATAACCATTCTGGCGTCCTCGGCCTCCAATGTGATGAACTTCTTCCATGCCCGCAAGTATATCTTTATGCGACCCGTGGGCGGTTACCGTTTCAAACCCCATCTGAAAGCGGTGGCAATCTTCTTCGCAATGAGCTGCGCATCCACGATTTACACCCATCTGGATACGGTTATGCTGGGCTTTATGGACACCGATGCCACCGTGGGCTACTACAACGCCGCTGTGCGCATCAAGAACATTCTGGTCAGCATCGTGACCTCGTTGGGAACGGTATTGCTGCCTCGCGCGGCCTACTATGTGGAGCATCATCAGATGGATGAGTTCCGCACCATCAGCCGTAAGGCACTGAACTTTGTGTTTGCTGCCGCTGCGCCTATGATGCTGTACTTTATTCTCTTTGCCCGGGATGGCATTTTTCTGCTGTCCGGTGAGGAGTATGCAGGCTCCATCCTGCCCATGCAGCTGGCTATGCCCACCTTGATGTTCATCGGGCTTTCCAACGTTCTGGGTATCCAGATCCTCGTACCCATGGGCAAGGAAAAGACGGTTCTGTATTCCATCATCGCCGGTGCTGTGGCGGACGTGATTTTGAATATTTCGTTGATTCCGCCCTATGGTGCTTCCGGTGCTGCCGCAGCGAACATGATTGCTGAGGGCGTGGTGATGGTGTATCAGTTCATTGTTCTGCGTAAGGAAATTACCCCCTCGCTGAAGGCAATCCAGTATTGGAAAATGATTCTGGCCCTGTTGGCAGGTGCCGGTGCGTCCATCTGGGTGGCGACGTTGTCGCTGGGTAGCTTCCTGTCCCTGCTGTTGTCTGCCTGCCTGTTCTTTGCGGCTTACGGCATTGTGTTGCTGGTGCTGAAGGAGCAGCTGGTCTGCGAGGTTCTGGGGCAAATGCTGCGTAAGTTCAAGAAATAATAAAACCAATGAAGGGAAAACCAGTATGAGTCGCGATAAAAAAATCATGCAATATGATGTACTGCGTGTAATAGCGACCTTACTGGTGGTTATCAGTCACGCCCGCTACTATATGATGGATACCAGCTACGGCGGATGCGATTATTCAGCGTTGGTCAATGCCGATTTGCTGAGCTGGCGGGTGGCAGGTCTGATTACCGAATTTCTCAATACCTTCCAGATGCCGTTGTTTATGGCTCTGGGTGGTGCGTTGTTCTACGGAAGCATGCAGCGTGGAAAGTTTCCTACCTTGGGTACGCTGGCTGCTGATAAGGCAAAGCGCCTGCTCATTCCGTTTCTGGTGGTGAGCATGGTCTATGCCTTTCCCGTCAAGCTGCTGACCGGTTATTACAACGGTTCTGCCAATGTCCTGTGGGACTTTGTGGTTGGACAGCTGCTGGTTCAGGGCAATACCTATCTTTGGTTTTTGCCGACGATGTTTTTGGATTTTTTGATTTGCTATCTGCTGGAGCGCTATATCAAAATTCCGAAGGTGCTGAAGCTGCTTGTGCTGGCGGTGCTGTCGGAAGTGTTTTACAAGTTTGAAATCCAGTTGATTTCCTATGCAATGCAGTATGCGGTGTGGTTCTATGCCGGCTACTGCTTCGAAGATGTCAGACATAAAATTGACGGTAAAGGGAAGGCCTTGTATGGAATCATTGGCTGTTTCCTTGCTGTGCTGATTTATCTGGGAAGCAGATTACTTCCCGGCGGTCTGGCTACCGGCTTGTGTGCATATTTTGGGATCAGATGGCTGGTGCCTGTGATGATGGGACTGTCCCTTTATCTGATTAGCTGTAAGCTGGCGCAGACCCCTCTGGTTTCCAGCCGGTTCTATGGCGCATTGTCCCGCAATTCCTTTGGTATCTACCTTTACTCTGACCCGATGAATTATGTGGTGCTGTTCGCGGCATCCCGTTGGTGCGGAGGCTTCTTGTTTGGCAATGTCTTTGGCGCAGGTATTCTGTATCTGCTGCGGATTGTCCTTTCGGCAACCACCGGATTGACCATTTCTGCAATTCTTCACAGGTGCAGGCTGAAGTATCTTGTCTGACGGAAATAAATACGTAAATTAAGGAGACTGGCATGACCTATCGAATAGACAAAGAGGAATCCAGACGCTTGGATGTACTGAAAGTTCTGATGTGCATTTTTGTGCTGGTGATTCATGCCTTTAGTGATGATTATTCGCCGGAGGGCGGTGCGTATGGTATTTTGTATGGTATCACCTTTGCGGTGAGCCGACTCATATGTGATTGCGCTGTGCCGGTGTTTATTCTGATTTCATCGGTGCTGCTGTATGCCAAGCCCTTCTCCTTTTGGTCCAACCTGAAAAAGAAATGCCGCTCCCTGCTGGTACCCTATTTTGTGTTTAATACCCTTTGGATTGCTACGATTGCGGTGAAAAACATCCTTGTTCCCGGTGCGGAGGAGGGAGGCTTGGATTTTACCAAATTCACTCTGTTCGACTGGCTGGATGCCTATCTGGGCTTGAGAGGAGAAACAGAATACAAGCCCTTGCTCAGCGTTCTATGGTATGTTCGGGATTTGTTTTTGCTGAATCTGTTGGCGCTGCCCATCAAAAAGGTGGTGGACTGGCTGCCTGTTCCGGTGCTGATTGCAACAATGACTCTGTGGATTAGCGGTATTTCCATCCCTGGAATCGGAACCTACTCATTGTGCTTCTTTGTGTTGGGGTACTATCTGGTAAAGTACGATATTCATGTGACTTATGCGGACCGTCCTTGGGGGAAAATCCTGATTCCGGTGGTTTATTTGCTGGTGCTTGCGGTAGATATTCTTCTGGAGCGTCAGCTGGTGGTCAATCATATTTTCGTACTGATTTCCATCCTGTTCTGGGCGCGCTATTCCAAGTTTTTCATTCGCTTTACCAAGGTGACCGGACTGATTTTGCCGGCATCCTTCTTCATATATCTGACCCACCGCTTTGTTTATGCAGGATTCCAGTTCTTTGAGAACGGATCTGTCGGCGTTTTTTTGATTCAGTATTTGCTGAAACCGCCGGTGGCGCTGGCGGTACTGCTGGGTGTGTTCTATTTACTGAAACGTTTTTTGCCCCGGGTACTGGCGGTAATGCTTGGCGGCAGGGTGGAACGCCGGCCTGCAAAAACCCTTTGATTGAAATGGAAGTGGACTATGGCTCAACCTGCCCGTAATCAAAATCTGGACTTGATTAAGCTCATCAGCTGTGTGGCGGTGGTGATGCTTCACTGCCTGTACACAACATATTTCGCGCCATCTTCGCTGGTATATCACCTTTGTGCCTTTGCGGTTCCTTGCTTCTTTATGAGCAGTGGCTATATATTGCTGAATAAATCCTCTGTCAGTTGGCGGTATGTGGGAAAAAAGCTGCTGTCAATTATCTGGATTGTGGTGATGTGGAACATCATCATCAGCTCAGTGAGCATGGTCAAGCAGTTGTCTGATGGCACCGGAATCGCCACTGTGCTGATTGATTTGGCGAAGCAGATGATTCGCGGTTTATTTCAGAGGGGGATAATGTGGTCCTTCTGGTATCTGGGTGCAACGGCTATTTTGTATCTTTCTTTGCCTTTGCTTCATAAATTGCTGGGCAGAGTATCGGAGACGCCCCGCCGTGCGCTGACTCTCTGGAGTGTGTTTTTTGCTTGCTCCGTAGCGGTTCAAACTCTGTGCCTTGTAAAGGGTCGTCCGGTTCATGAGCCGGTGCATCAGACCCTTCGGTTGTGGTCCCTGTTTCAGTACTTCCTGCTGGGCGGACTGATGCCGGCCATCGTCAAATGGCTGGAGCAACGTCTGACTGTCCGGATGCATTTGATACTGGCAGCCGTGCTGACCCTTCTTTCTCTGGGATGGCGGCTTTATGCCGATTTGACCATCATCCACAGTTCACTGGTGGAGTCCTATTATGATGATTTGCCTACCATTTTGTGGATTGCGATGCTGTTTTCCGGACTCATGCGTGTGAAACCGGGGAAGATGTTGGGACGAATCGTGACATGGGCAACACCGCTGACCATGGGCGTGTACATCATCCATGTGCCTCTGCGCAACTGGCTCAGAGGGTATCTGGATGTAGTTGGAAGTGTAAAACGGATGGGCTTTGCGCTGCTGATTTGTGCTGTTTCTTTCCTGCTGACCTATCTGCTGCGAAAAATCCCCTTTGGTAAAAACTTGACTCAAATATAATGATGAGGTGTGAATAAATGAAATACGATTATCTGGTAGTCGGCGCCGGACTGTATGGCGCAGTATTTGCCTGCGAGGCAAAGAAGGCGGGTAAGTCCGTTCTGGTCATCGACAAGCGCCCCAACATTGCCGGCAATGTCTATACCGAGGAAGTGGAGGGTATCAATGTCCATGTTTACGGCGCTCACATCTTCCATACTAATAACAAAAAGGTCTGGGACTATATTACTCAATATGCCGAGTTCAACCGCTTTACCAACTCTCCCGTTGCCAACTACAAGGGAGAGCTGTACAGCCTGCCGTTCAATATGTACACCTTTAATAAGATGTGGGGTGTGGTGACACCGGAGGAGGCCGCTGCCAAAATCGAGGAGCAGAGACAGGAGGCCGGCATCACCGAGCCGAAGAATCTGGAGGAACAGGCAATCAGTCTGGTGGGCCGTGACATTTTTGAAAAACTGGTCAAGGGTTACACCGAGAAGCAGTGGGGACGTGACTGCAAGGATTTGCCTGCGTTCATCATCAAGCGTCTGCCGGTTCGTCTGACTTTTGACAACAACTATTTCAATGCGCTCTATCAGGGCATCCCCATGGGTGGCTACACCCAAATGGTGGCCAATCTGCTGGAGGGTATCGAGGTGCGCCTGAATGTGGACTATCTCCAGAATAAGGCGGAGCTGGACGCGATTGCCGACAAGGTGGTATATACCGGTGCCATCGATGCCTACTTCGGCTATCAGTTGGGGGCGCTGGAGTACCGGTCTGTCCGGTTTGAAACCGAGGTTCTGGACAAGCCCAATTTCCAGGGCAATGCCGCTGTGAACTACACAGATCGGGAGACTCCCTGGACCCGTATCATTGAACACAAGTGGTTCGAGTTTGGCACCCAGCCTAAAACTGTCATCAGCCGCGAGTATTCTTCTGAATGGAAGCCCGGCGATGAGCCCTACTATCCCGTCAATGACGAGAAGAACGGCGCTCTCTACCAGCAGTACAAGGCGTTGGCGGAGAAGGAAGCCAAGATTATCTTCGGCGGTCGTCTGGGTGAGTATAAGTATTACGATATGGATGCGGTCATTGCTTCTGCACTGGATATGTGCGAGAAAGAACTGAAATAAAATAAGGAGGATCGGTCATGAAAACTGCATTGGTCATCATGGCGGCGGGAATCGGTTCCCGCTTTGGTGGGGGTATCAAGCAGCTGGAGCCTGTGGGCCCCGCTGGCGAGATTATCATGGATTATTCCATCCACGATGCTATCGAAGCCGGCTTCAACAAAATCGTTTTTATCATCCGTAAAGATATAGAGGCTGACTTCCGGGAGGTCATTGGTGACCGCATCGAGGCGGTCTGCGCAGCATGGGGAGTGGAGGTAGCCTATGCCTTCCAGAGTCTGGACGCAATCCCTGAAGGCAACACCGTTCCCGAAGAACGGACCAAGCCCTGGGGTACCGGTCAGGCGGTACTGACGGTCAAGGATATTGTGAAAGAGCCTTTCGCAGTCATCAATGCCGACGATTACTATGGTAAGGAAGCCTTCGTTAAGCTACATGGCTTCCTGCAGGAGCCCGGTGCGGACAATGCCTACTGCATGGCGGGCTTCATTCTGAAAAACACCCTGTCTGAAAACGGCGGAGTGACCCGCGGTTTGTGCAAGGTTGACGGCAACGGCTACCTGACCGATGTGGTGGAGACTTCCAACATTGTCAAGACCGTCGATGGCGCTGCCGTGGACGGTGTGGCAGTGAATCCGGAGTCCTATGTGTCTATGAATATGTGGGGACTGCGTCCGGCGTTTATGGAGTTGCTGGAGCGTGGTTTTGAGGAATTCTTCCGCACGGCCGCAAAGGATAATCCTTTGAAGGCGGAGTATCTGCTACCTATCTACATCGGTCAGCTTCTGCGCGAAGGAAAGGTGACAGTAAAAGTGCTGGAAACCAAGGATAAATGGTTTGGTGTTACCTATCGCGAAGATAAGCCTGCAGTGGTGGAAAGCTTCCGCCGGTTGATTGAGGACGGCGTTTACAAGGCACCTCTGTTTGAATAACAACTGGAAAATATCGGCTTTATTATTACGAAACGCTTGAAAATACTATTGCATACCTTGACATTATGTGATAGAATGTCAGCTATCGGATCTTTGGCGCGGAGCCAAAAAGGAGAAGACTATGGATAAGAAGAATGATATCGAGTTTGACCTGATAGAGCTTGTGCTCTATTTGAAAAAACGATTGTGGATTATTGCGCTGTCTGTAATTGTGCTTTTTGTTGGCGGTTACGTTGGCAGTAAAATCATGATTACACCCACCTACACCGCTACTGCTCAAATGTACGTTGTGTACGATGTGTCCAACGACGTCCCCGGTAAGGAGCTGGACGAGGCTTATACGCAGCAGCTTATGGCAGGTCAGCTCCGTAACGACTGTGTGGTTCTGCTGGGCAGTCGAAATGTTACCGCTGAGGTCATCAATAATCTTGGCTTAAAAATGAGTGCCACCGGTCTGAGCAGCCGTGTGATGATTGAGCCTCAGGACAATACCCGTATTCTTAATCTGAGCTTCACCGATACCAATCCTGAGTTGGCCGCACAGATTCTTAACGAAATCTGCAATGTCGGTAAGAGCCAGATTCAGGAGATGGTGGGCGAGGATGCAGTGCGGCTGGTTTACGGTGCAGAAGTTCCTACTTCTCCTTCTTCTCCCAGCCCTTCGAGAAATGCCATTGTTGCGGCAATTCTCGGTCTGGTAGCTTCTGTCAGTATTCTGGTTATTGTTTTCCTGCTGGATGATTCGATTCGCAGTGAGGTTGATATGGAGCATTATCTGGGCCTGAGTACCTTGGCTGAGATTCCTGTTTCTGATGAGCTTAACCATATGAGACAGTCTACCGAAGGAAAGTCCGCCCGTGGCAGACTTTCCGGATTCAGGAAGTAAGGGGTGAATTAAGATGGAAAAAATTTCAGTTGTACGATTCATTCCTAAAGATTTCCGTACCAGCGAAGCCCTGAAGACGTTGCGTACCAACCTGATGTTCAGCGGTCCCAGTGTAAAAGCAGTGGGAATGACCAGTTACGGTGCCGCCGAAGGTAAGTCTACGATTTCTCTGCAGACCGCCATGGCTTTGGCGCAGACCGGTAAACGGGTTCTTCTGGTGGACGCGGACTTGCGGCGTAGTGTGTTGCCTGCCCGTCTGCGTGTGAAGAACAAATTGGAGGGCTTGAGTCACTACCTCTGTGGTCAGGCCAACGCAAGCGAACTGATTCACGAAACGGATTTGCCCGGCTTCTATATCATGTTCGCTGGTGCCAGAGTTCCCAACTCCGCGGAATTGCTGGGCAGTGAGAATTTCTCAAAACTGATTCCTGCTCTGAAGGATACCTTCGATTATGTTATTGTAGACACCGCTCCTCTGGGACAGGTTATCGACTGTGCGGTTATCGCTCCTGTGTTGGACGGCGTGGTCATGGTTGTAGATGCTACCCGTAACAGCTACAAGCTGGAGCGCCGCATTAAGGCTCAGATCGAAAAGAGCGGCGGTAAGGTTCTGGGCGCGGTTCTGAATCAGGTGGATCTGGCAGAGCGTCGCGGCTATTACGGCAGATACTACTACAATTATTATAGCTCCGACGAGGATAAAAAATGATGTTAGCGGCGCGTGGTACTCCACGCGCCGCACTGCTATTGTTGAGTAGAATGATAAATTATCATCTAGCGGTGTAAGTGGCCTCATCTCTGAGGGAGGCAAGTATGTATCAATCGCATCTTGCTTTTTGGGAGGATTGGAACTATAATGATTCGGACGAATCATAAAGGAGCGATAGAATGAATCCTTGGAGACATTTTAAGACCATTACCACCCATCGGATAAAGGTTATGGTTGGATGCTTTAAGATGGGCCTGTACTGGCAGGGATTGACCCATGATTTATCAAAGTATTCGCCTGTAGAGTTTTGGAACGGAGCGCATTACTATCAGGGGGTTCGTAGCCCTAATTCTGCGGAACGCGAGGACAAGGGATACAGTGAGGCATGGATGCACCACAAGGGTCGCAACCGCCATCATTACGAATACTGGACAGATTTGAATCGTCAAACCCGCCGCTATGAATCCGTCCCCATGCCTCGCAGGTATCTGGCGGAGATGGTGGCGGACCGGCTGGCTGCCTGCAAGGTTTATGAGGGGAAAGACTTTAGTAACGAATCTCCCTTGCGATATCTTTCCAAAAGTCTGGAAAAGGATTTAATGCACCCCCAAACCCGTCGGGAGTTGGAGTATTTACTGGAAATGCTTCGGGACAGCGGTGAAAAGGTTACCTTCCGGTATATCAAAAGACACGTTTTGAAGGGAAAACCGTTCCCTTGGGAAATGAAATAATCGGTCACCCTCTGTGCATTTGGAAATGGACAGAGGGTGTATTCGTACAGTTTTCGATTTTACGATTCCTTCACACATTATCCGGCACTATGATGTACAATACCGCAGGATGGAATTATGGATTGACTGTTTCTGGGTTTTGTGGTAAAATTAAAAAAATATATATCTTATATTCTCCGAAGCACAATCCAGCATTGAGGAGGATATTTTGTCGGTATGAGGACAATTACGGACGCACATAAGGACTTACGAATAGAGAGGTCGTGTGTTTTAATGAATAATCAAATGCCAATTAAAGACAATGAGCTGGTCAAATTGGACCGGAATGAACAACTTCATACAAAAAAAGGTTATTGGGTGCTGCGTCGGGGACAGGATATTCTGTTATCGGCTCTGGCGCTGATAGGACTGTCGCCCATCATGCTGCTGGTCGCATTGATTGTGTTTATCGATGATCCCCATGGCAGTCCATTTTTTGCACAGGTTCGCTGTGGCAGAGATGGCAAGCTGTTTAAGATGTATAAATTCCGCAGCATGTATGTGGATGCTGAGACCAGACTGCATGAGCTGCTGAAGGAAAATGAGATGGACGGTCCGGCATTCAAAATGAAGGATGATCCCCGCATTACCCGTGTGGGTCGCTTTATCCGCAAGACCAGTCTGGATGAATTGCCCCAGCTGTGGAATATTCTTAAGGGTGATATGAGTATCGTCGGTCCCCGTCCCGCGCTTCCCCGTGAGGTGGAACAGTACACCGAATTGCAGAAGCAGCGGATGTATGTTACCCCGGGCTTGACTTGTTATTGGCAGACGATGCCCCGCCGCAATGAGATTAGCTTTGACGAGTGGATGGAGTTGGATTTGAAGTATATTCAGGAGCGTAACTTCTGGGTGGACTGGAAAATCATCTTCAAGACTGTTGGAGCGGTCATTCATAAAGAGGGCGAATAAGCCGTAGAATAGTATAAATGCTCTTTTTCCGGGCAAGATAATCTTGCCCGGAAAAAGTTTTGCAAAGAAGGAAAAAAGTGCTTGACTTTTTCTGAAAGATGCGTATAATAATATTGCGCCTGAGATAGAGGATTTGTGTAACGGTAGCACACCGGACTCTGACTCCGTTTGCGGGGGTTCGAATCCCTCATCCTCTGCCAAAATGTGTGGTCAAAATGACTGCAACCCGAAAACCGCTGGTATTCACTAGCGGTTTTCATTTTTTCTGTAAGGTTGCATAAAAGTGTGCAACCTTCACTTCTTTTCTCCCTGTGGGTAGAAGAATACCGCATTCTTACTACTTGAAAAGGAGAAGAAATGAATGTACTATAAACGAAGTACCGGGGTAATCCTTGTATGGAAA
>JAZSEN010000020.1:0-3853 GCA_045531675.1 Faecousia sp. | reverse complement strand
GTATAACACGGCACGATTACAAGGAACACGCAAATTGGTGCTCATTACGGGTCATCGACGAGAGAATTTTGGAGAAGGGTTCATCTCTATGTGCCGTGCGATTAAGAGCCTTACCGTGAAATACCCGGATGTGGATTTCGTGTACCCGATGCACCTGAATCCGAATGTGCGAAATGCTATTCGGGAAGTGTTTGGCGAGAGGTTGGATAATCTCTCCAATATGTTCTTCATAGAGCCATTGGAGTACCTGAGCTTTGTTTACCTCATGGAGAAAGCTTCCATTGTACTCACGGATAGCGGAGGCATTCAGGAAGAGGCCCCTGGGCTTGGTAAACCTGTGCTCGTTATGCGCGATACTACGGAACGACCGGAGGCTCTTGCTGCCGGTACGGTGGCGCTGGTGGGAACTGATTATGATAAGATTGTGAACTCCGTTTCGACTCTGCTGGACAGCGAGGAAGCCTACGCTGCGATGAGTCAGGCGGTGAATCCATACGGCGATGGGAAGGCCTGTGCGAGAATTGTTAACCATTTGAAAGGAACAATATGAGGGTGTTGCTTATAGCCACGGGATTCCTTCCCTACGCCTTTTCCGAAAACTTGTGTAATGGAAGGCTTGTTCTGGCTCTTCGAAAAGCCGGAATTGAGGTGGATGTCATCAGCCGCAAGGATGACGGCCCTGCGTATTCTGCATCATGGGATGAACCGTGGAGCGAGTTACAATCGAACACATACGAGATATCGTATGAGGCTGGTGGTAAAGTGAACCAGTGGCTGGATACAGCTGCTGCATGCCTGGACTTGGGAGTGTGTCTGCCTTTGGCGGGTATACGATGGGCGCGTCGTGCTCTGCAGAAAGCCTTGCACCTTCATCGCGAAAACAACTATGATGCAATCCTGACCCGTTCCCCTTCGGATATCCCTCATGTGGTGGGGCGAGCCTTTGCCCGGCAGACGGGTGTGCGTTGGCTGGCTAATTGGAATGACCCTACGCTGACCAGTTGGCCGGATTGTTATCAGCACCAGGTTCATCCATTGTATGCTCGAATGTATGATTCGCTGATGAACTCCTGCATGGCGGAAGCAAATGTCAACTCGTTTCCGTCCCCCCATCTGCGTGACCATTACATGGTTCACTATCATGCTCTTAATCGGGATAATACCGTTGCCATTCCTCATGTGCAATTGTTGCCGGAATTTGTAACTTCCTCGGCACCAGCGCATGCTGAGAAAGGCTTGAGAATGTGCCATTCCGGAAACATGTCGACAGAGCGCAATCCTGAAACCTTATTTCATGCTATGCGGCTGGTTATGGATGCTACCCGTGATGATGTCCATCTTGACATTATGGGGGTGAGCAACCCTTTGACTCAGGAACTGGTTGAGAAATATCAGCTTGAGAACCATGTGCATTGTATAGGTGCATATCCGTACTTGCAGTCATTGGAAATGCTGCCGTCGTACGATGTCCTTATACTTCTGGAGGCTGTGTTAAAAAAAGGCATTTTCTTTGCCAGCAAACTGGCTGACTATGCTCAGGCGAACCGGCCTATCCTGGCAGTCTCGCCTGTTACTGGATATGCTTCTGATATCATGCGGGAAACGGGGGCCGGTTTGGCTGTAGATAACGAAAAGGCTGAAGAAATAGCCTCTGCATTGGAAACATTGTTGCTCGCCAAACGAAGTAACAAACTAGATTCCCTTTTCTCGGTGGAGACGTTGAGCCGTTCCTACAGTCCGGAAATTGTGGCCGATATTTATAAAAAGCTGTTGACCAAATGACAGAGAGTATAAAAGATTTTGTGCGGTCCTTTCGCGTGCGGTTGATTCAAACTCGCGCCGGAGTTTTGCCTTCGCTGGCGCTTTCTGGGCGTGTTGTAATTCTGGCGCCCCATCCGGATGATGAGGTGATAGGGTGTGGTGGGTTGATTCAACGCCTTGTTTCTCAGGATAATCCCCCGCACGTTGTCATCCTGACGGGGGGAGGCAAGTCGCATGCCGGGTGTTGCGGTATAGAGGAAGATCTGCTTACTGCAGAGCGCAGAAGTGCCGCTCGCCGTATTCTGTCTAAACTCGGATTGCTCCAATCACATCTGCACCTGCTGGATTTTCCGGATGGTGGTATTTCTCCGACTTGTCCTGAGATGGAACAATTGAGCGCATTGGTATCCGAAATCGCTCCTGAATCAGTATTCATTCCCCATCACGGAGAAGGATGGCCGGATCACCTCGCCTGCCGGGAGTTGGTGGAAGCTATTCCCGCATTGAATACATCCTCCATATATGAATACTGCGTCTGGTTCTGGTACTACAATGTCTGGAATCTGGATTGGAAGAATGCAACCGTTTTGCGGATGTCTCCTGGGGAACATGTTGCCAAATGTCAGGCTGTTGATGCCTATACTACAGCGCAGGCTCCCTGTGGTAAGCCGTGGGCAGGGGTGTTGCCTAAGCTGCTGGTTGAAGCTGGCAAATGGAACAAGGAACTTTATTTTAAGGTAAGATGAACTGGACGTTTGAAATTATTCGGGATTGGAATGTAATCTGGTCAGATGAACACCAGAATCGATGGCTGCAGCACATGGATGCTGCTGACAATGCCCATGTGTTCTTTCATCCTGCTTTAGCAAAAGCCTGGGTGGAGACCTATTTGCCGCTGCGTAACCTCTCACCTTTCTTTGTGTGGGCAAAGCAGGGTGAGATTCAAGTGATGCTTCCCCTGGTGCTGTGGAAGAAAAACTGGAAGGGAGCTTTTATGCGCACGGTGATACCCTTTGGCTATTCTGATTTCGACTATCACGACCCGATTGTGTCGGGTGCTTGGAGTGAAGGATGCGCGGCCGATTTCTGGCGTTTGTTGCGAAAGGAGCTTTCAAAAGTAGTTCGATTCGATGTCATTGAAATCGATGGTATGCATGCGAGCTCAATGCCGGATGGTTGGTCTTGTGTTCATGAGGAAAAGTGCCCACTTATCGCTTTGTCTGGTCTTCATACTTTGGATGATTACTTGTCGACGAGAAATAAAAAAATGCGTTATAATCTCAGGCGTCAGGAGAAGAAAGCTGGGGAATATGCCACGTTGAAGTTTGAGATTCTGACAGCAGCAGAATGGCACCTAGTGGAATCAGATTTGCCTGTTCTTTTGGAATACCACAGGCTCCGCTGGCCCAAGGCATACAAAGCTCCGGACTTCCATCGAAATCTCCTCCGTCTGGGGTTAGATGGAGGCGTAATCCATTTTTCTCGCATTCTTCTTGGTGATGAGGTAGCCAGTTGGCGCTTGGGTTTCCTTTATAAGGATAGATACTATTCGTATATGCCTACCTTGAATCCAAAGCTGTTGGAATATGGTGTGGGAAAACTACATTTGCTTCGCTGTATAGATTTCGCTATCAGACAAAATTGTTCTGTTTACGACCAGCTCAGAGGGAGTGAAATGTATAAGAGCGAATGGACGCAGGATGATGCCCCTGTATATTCCTACAGATGGCTAAATGCTGGTGTGTCGACGAAAATTAAGTGCTTTTTGGAGATGATAAAGAACAAGGTCCGTTGATATGAGCATTCTCATCTGCATCCCCTGTTTGTTGACCGGCGGTACCGAGATTCAGACCCTGAATCTCGTGCGGGCTCTCGTGTCGGGAGGGCATCGCGTGGTGGCGGCCTGTTATTTTGAGTATGCTGAGGAAATGGTGGGGCGTTACCGGGCTGGGGGAGCAGAGGTGGCGTTGATGCAGCCGGAGGGGAAGCGGATTGGTGGCTGGCGGGGACTGTGCTTTCTGTACTGCGGCTTGCGTCGTTTGGTGAAGAAATATAGGCCGGAGGTTGCCCACGTGCAGTACATGGCACCGGG
>JAZSEN010000074.1:0-26081 GCA_045531675.1 Faecousia sp. | reverse complement strand
ATCAGCTCCACGGCGGAGGTGAACTCCACCACGGGAATCTGACGGTTGAGAACCTCGTCACGGACGGTACGCATGATTTCCGCACCGGAGTAGTCCTTGCAGGCATGCATACGCTTGCGGGAAGTGCCGCCGCCGTGGGTGGTGACCATGGTGCCGTCCTCGGTCTTGTCGAACATGACGCCCAGCTTGTTCAGCCACTGGATGGCATCGGGAGCCTCCATGACCAGACGGCGCAGCAGCTCGGGACGGGCAGCGAAGTGACCGCCGCCGAAGGCATCCAGATAGTGCTGCACAGGGCTGTCGTTGGGCTTGTCGGCGGCCTGAATACCGCCCTCGGCCATCATGGTATTGGCATCACCGATACGCAGCTTGGTGACCACCATAACATTGGCGCCAGCCTCATGGGCTTCGATGGCAGCGGAGCAACCGGCACCGCCGCCGCCAATGACCAGAACATCCACATCGTAGTCGATCTTGGACAGGTCGATATCTTCATTCAGCAGACGGCTGTTGGAGTGAATCAAATCGGTCAGCTCCACAGGGGCCTTCTGACCCTTGTTGGGTCCAATCTTGATTTCCTTGAAGCCCTCCTCCCGATAGTCGGGATGGTAGGCCTTCAGCAGCTCGCTCTTTTCCTCAGCGGTCATACGGCGGGGCTCCGTGCTCATACGGGCGGCACGGGTGGCTTCCACCTTCTTAATGGATTCCAGCATTTCAGGTGTAAACATAGTGGCCCCTCCTTACTTTTCGATGTCGCGGGTGTTGTACAGCTCCTGCATCTGGCTGATAGGCTTCTGCATGATAGCCTCAATCAGCTCATCGTAAGCACCGGCGTTGATTTCCTCGACGCGGTTCTTCAGATGCTCGGTTTCGGGAGCGATGTACTTACCCGTGAGGCGGCGAGCCAGCAGACCCACCATGGGATGGCTGATACCGGCAGGGCAACGGACGGAGCAGCAGCCGCAGCCGACGCAGTCAAAGGACTCCTCAGCGCACTTCTCGAACTCGCCGCGCTGGGCGTAGGCGATGTACTGCATGACGTTCAGGCTCTGGGTACAGGCCTTGGTACAGGCGTTGCAGCCGATGCAGGCGTAGATTTCAGGATACAGCTCCATCATCACCCGCTGGTCGGCCTTGATTTCATTGATGTTGTAGGTCCGCTTGTCGGTGGGGAAGAAGGGAATGGAGGCGATGTACATACCCTCCTGGACCTGGGTCTGGCAGGCCAGACAGGTCTTCAGCTCGTTCTTACCCTTGATGCGGTAGATGGTGGCGCAGGCGCCGCAGAAGCCGTGACGGCAGCCGCAGCCACGCTTCAGGGTATAACCGGCGTACTCCATGGCGGTCATGATGGTCAAATCACCGGGAACGGAGTATTTCTTGCCGTAAAAATAGACATTTACCATATTTGCCATTGGTTTATTCTCCTTAATATTCGTTAGGCAGTTCATCCACCTGATCAAAGCGGAACACAGGACCGTCCTTGCAGACGTACTTGGTACCGATGTTGCAGCGACCGCACTTGCCGATGCCGCACTTCATCCGAAGCTCCAGAGTGGTATAGACCTGCTCCATGGCGAAGCCCATTTCCTTCAGCCCCTGCAGGCAGAACTTAATCATAATGGGGGGGCCGCAGAGGATGGCGGTACGGTTGGTATCGAAGGCCAGCTCCTTCAGATAGGAGGGAACAAAGCCCACATGACCGTCCCAGCCTTCCTGCTCCCGGTCGATGGTCAGATGCACATTGACACCGGGAATCTTGGACCAGACCTCCTCGATTTCCTTGCGCTGAACCAGATCGTCAGCGGAGCGGGAGCCGTAGAGAATGTCGATATCGCCGTAATTTTCACGGTTGTCCAGACAGTAGTTGATTACACTGCGCAGAGGTGCCAGCGCAATACCACCGGCAATGAACAGCAGATTCTTGCCCTTCAGCTCGGTTTCCACGGGGAAATTGTTGCCGTAGGGTCCACGAACCATGATTTCATCGCCCACATTCATGGAGTGCAGGTGCTCCGTCAGAACGCCGCAGCGCTTGATGGAGAATTCCTGATACTCCTTGTTGGTGGGAGAAGAGGTGATGGAGAACATGGCCTCGCCCACACCGGGCACGCAGACCATGGCGCACTGACCGGGCATATGCTCAAAGAGCTTGCCGCCCTCGGGAGCGTTGACACGGAAGGTCTTGACGTCGGGGGTTTCGGTGCGGATATCGGTGATGATGCCCACCTGAGGCACCAGACAATCCCGCATAAAACCGGGGTTGTGCTTACATTCATGCATCACTTCGCTCATCACACGCCCTCCTTTGCGAAGGTCTTGATGACCTTGAGAATGTTCAGATGGCTGGGGCACTTATCCACGCAACGGCCGCAGCCGACGCAGGAGAACATGCCATCGTTGTTGGCAGGATAGTAGGCCAGCTTGTGCAGGAACCGCTGACGGAAGCGCTGCATCTGGCTGGTACGGTTGTTGCCGTGGGCCATCATGGTGAAATCGGAATACATACAGCTGTCCCAGCAGCGATAGCGCTGGATGCCGTTACCGGTGTTGTAGTCCTTGATGTCGTAGCACTGGCAGGTGGGGCACACAAAGGTGCAGGTGCCGCAGGCCAGACAAGGCTTATACATCTGCTCCCACAGGGGAGAATCGAATCGGGTCTTGGCGGCTTCCGCGCCCCAGCCTTCCAGAGAAAGCTCGCCGTTGGGCAGCTTTTCGTAGATGGCACGGATGGCAGTCTGCTCCGCCTCCACAGCGGCAGCATCTCCATCGGTCAGCAGCTCTGCCACCAGAGCAGTCAGCTTTTCGCCCTTTTCGGTCTTTGTCTCCCAGTACAGCTCGTCACCAATCATCCATGTGACCACATCGCCCTCAGGAGCGGCGCAGTCGATGCCGAAGGTCTTGCAGAAGCAGGAGGTTTCCGGAGCATGGCAGGCGTAGGACACGAGGATTCCATGGGCCCGACGGGCGGCATAGTAGCTGTCCACCGGCTCGCTGAGGAACACCTTGTCCAGCACCTCCAGACCGCGGACATCGCAAGCACGGATGCCGAACACCACGAAGGGCGCATCCTGCAACTTTTCGGGGGTGATTCTGGTCTTGCCGTCCTCCTTGTTGCAGGAGTACAGGTTTTCACTCTGGGGGAAGAAGGCATCCTTGGGAGACTTGACGGTTTTCAGGGTGTCCAGATCCACAACAGCCTCCGCATCCCATGCGGCGAAGTTGGTCTTGCCGGCGGACTTCACCGGCAGATACAGCTCATTCTTTTCAGCAATTGCGGCAAAGAGGGCATTCAGGTCATTTTTGTTGATTTTCAGCATCCCATTACCCCCTCTTCGTCACAATATCCGGCTCGGCATCGTCCTGACGGAAGTTGGTCAGAGGGCCTCTGGAATCGGTGTCCAGACCGGCCTGATACTCGCCGTACAGCTCGTTGATATCCTTGATAAACTTCCGGTTGAACAGGTGCAGCGGAATACCCTGAGGGCAGACACGGCTGCACTCACCGCAGTCGGTGCAGCGACCCGCCACGTGGAAGGCCCGGATAATATGGAACATCTTCTCCTCGAAGGAGGTGGTGTTGACCTTCTGGGCGGAATCGAACTTGGTGCTGTCAAATACGCACTTGCGGCAGGAGCAGGCAGGGCAGACATTCCGGCAGGCGTTGCAGCGGATGCACTTGCTCAGCTCGCTCTGGAAGAAGGCGAACTTCTCCTCGGGACTCATGGCCTCAATCTTCGCCACCTCAGCGAAGCGGTCGGCATCGATGGTATCCACAGACTCGCCAATCAGCTCGTCATAGACCATATGCTCCTTGCCCTTGCAGACATGGCAGCGCTCCAGCATGGCGGACTTATAGGAAACCTCCTTATCACCGTAGAGAGTCTTGACGGTGAGGGTTTCGGCAGCATCGGGGTAACCGGCACCCTGAACATCCAGAATACCGGGCAGGTCGATGTTTTCAATCTTCAGCTTGCCCTTGCAGCCAACACCGATGATGTAGGCCTTTTCCCGGTCCACACGATGCTCCTTGGTCAGCTGGTTGAAGCTGTAGGTGTCGCAGGGCTTCAGGAATACAAGGGTCTTGCCCTCCAGCTTGGAGGCTTCAATCATATACTTGCTCAGGTTGGCACCGCAGAAGCCGTTGTAGACGAAATCGCCCAGCTCCTCGGCACTGTTAAAGAAGGCAGGCTCCACGTCCCAGACGTTTTCGCCCTTACGCCAGCCCAGTACACGGGCGACCTCGCCGCTTTCCAGCAGCGCCTTGGCTCTTACAATCAATTCTTGCATCTCAGATCCCCCAATCTCACATTCGGGCCAAGAGAGCGAATCTTGTCCACGAAGCTGTTCATGGTTTCGGAGAACTTCACGCCTTCCGCGGCGCTGACCCACTCCACACGGGTACGTCCGTTCTCCACGCCCAGATAGTCCAGCATGGAAAACAGCAGGGTCATACGGCGGCGGGCATAGTAGTTGCCGGTGGAATAGTGGCAGTCACCGGGGTGGCAACCGCAGAGAATCACGCCGTCCGCGCCCTTTTCAAAGGCACGGAGGATGAACATGGGGTTGACACGGCAGGAGCAGGGCACCCGGATGATTTTCACATCCGCAGGGTAAGCCAGTCTGCTGGAGCCGGCAAGATCCGCACCGGCGTAGCTGCACCAGTTGCAGCAGAACGCCACAATCGTGGGGCGGAAATCAGTATTTATCGACATATTGCGTCCACCTCCGCGAGAATTTGTCTATTGGAGAAGCCCTGCAGGTCCATAGCACCGCTGGGACAGGCGACGGTACAGGCACCGCAACCTTGACACAGAGCGTTATTGACCACCGCCACACGGCGCTCCTCACGGATGCCGTGGTCGTTGATGAGCTTGGTTTCGTAGGTAATGGCGCCGTAGGGGCACACATTGGCACAGGTCGAGCAGCCGTTGCACAGCAGCTCGTCGGACTTGGCGGTACAGGGGTTGGTCTTGAGCTTATCCTTAGCCAGCAGACCAATGACCTTCACCGCAGCGGCACCGGCCTGAGCCACAGTTTCGGGAATATCCTTGGGACCCTGACACACGCCGGACAGGAACACACCTGCCGTGGGAGATTCCACAGGGCGCAGCTTGGGATGGGCCTCAGTGAGGAAGTTGTTGGTGTCGATGGAGGCGGTGAGCATGGTGGCAATCTTACGCACATCGGGGTTGGGCTCGATGGCGGTAGCCAGAACAACCATGTCTGCCTTCTTCAGAATCTGCTTCTGATCCAGCAGGTCCACACCCTGCACCAGCAGGCTGCCGTCGGGCTGGGGAATGACCTTACCCACCTGACCCTTGATGTAGTTCACGCCGTAGTCCTCCACCGCACGGCGGTAGAACTCGTCGAAGTTCTTGCCGGGGGTACGGACATCGATATAGAACACGGTGACATTGGTATCGGGGTACTTGTCACGAATCAGCATGGCGTGCTTGGCGGTGTACATACAGCAAATTTTGGAACAGTAGGGCTTGCCCCGGTCATCGGAGCAGCGGCTGCCCACGCACTGAATGAACACGATTTCCTTGGGTGCCTTGCCATCGGACAGGCGCTCCAGATGACCCTTGGTGGGACCGGCGGCGTTCATTACACGCTCCAGCTCCAGAGAGGTGATGACGTCCTTGCTCTGACCGTAGGCGTACTCGCCGTAGTTGTCCAGCTTGATGGTATCGAAGCCGGTGGCCACCACAATGGCGCCGTAGGTTTCGGTGATGATTTCGTCCTGCTGGGCGTAGTTGATAGCGCCAGCCTGACAGACCTTTTCGCAGACACCGCACTTGCCGGTCTTGAACTTAATACAGGCAGTGGTGTCGATTACAGGCACATTGGGGATAGCCTGCGCGAAGGGGGTATAGATGGCAGAGCGGTTGTTCAGACCTCTGTTGAACTCATTGGGGGTCTTCTTGGAGGGGCACTTCTCCTGACAAACACCGCAGCCGGTACACTTGGTGATGTCCACCATACGGGCCTTCTTGCGAATGTCCACGGTGAAATTGCCCACGAAACCGGAAACCTTCTCCACCTCGGAGTAGGTGTGAATGGTGATGTTCTCGTGGGCCGCCGCCTCCACCATCTTGGGGGTCAGGATACAGGCAGAGCAGTCCAGCGTGGGGAAGGTCTTATCCAGCTGGGACATACGGCCGCCGATGGAAGGGGTCTTCTCCACGATGTCCACCTTATAACCGGCATCGGCGATGTCGATAGCGGTCTGGATGCCGGCGATACCGCCGCCGATGACCAGCGCACGCTTGGTGACCATGCTCTCACCGGCCTGCAGAGGGGCATTGAGATGCACCTTGGCAACAGCGGCACGCATGAGGATGGTCGCCTTTTCGGTGGCTTCCGCCATATCCTTGTGAATCCAGGAGCAATGCTCACGGATGTTGGCAATCTCCACCATGTAGGGGTTCAGGCCGGCACGTTCGGCAGCCTTGCGGAAGGTAGCCTCGTGCATACGGGGCGAACAGGAGCAGACCACGATACCGGTCAGCTTCTTCTCAGCGATGGCCAGAGCGATACGGGACTGGCCCGCCTCGGAACACATATAGGGATAATCCTCGGCGTGGACGACACCCTGCTCCAGCAGAGCCATCTCCACCACCTTTTTAACATCCACCGTAGCAGCAATATTACTGCCGCAGTGACAAACAAATACGCCAATTCTTTGCAAGGCACTCACCTCCGGTACTTTCTAAAAGCGCTCATGAGCAGCTGCTGGGGCGTTTCCTCGTCCAGAAGCGCAGGAATCTCGTCGGCGGACAGGTACTCCTGCCCTCTCTGACGGACCACCACCTGCCGTGCCGCGTCAATCAGCTTACCGGGTTTCACACCACGGGGGCAGCGCTCCACGCAGGCAAAGCAGCTCAGGCACTTGTACAGGGACTTGGAGGCGGTCAGCGCCTCGATGTCCTCATTGATTACATAGGAAACAAACTGATGGGGCTTAATGTCCATCTCGTTGTAGGAAGGGCAGGAGGCGGAGCATTTGCCGCACTTCATGCACTTCAGGGGATTCACGCCGGAAATCTCTTTAATCAGTTCCGCCTGCTTATTCACAGCGCTTCCTCCTTTACACCCAGAGCCTCTGCCAGAAGCTCGGTAAAATAGACCACCGGCAGCTTGCCGGATTTGTTCAGATTGTACTTGCACAGGGGGCAGGCGGTGACCAGACAGTCCGCCTCGAAGCCGGCGGCGCTGGTGGTAATCTTGTCGCACATAGAGGTCGCCAACTCCGGCTCCTTGATGCTGATGTAGCCACCGCAGCACTCGTTGCGGTAGGGATAAATCACCGGGGTCGCGCCGATGGCACGGATGAAATCCTCCAGAATGGTGGGATCCTCGGCGTTGTCGAAGGCCATCACATCACTGGGACGCAGCAGCAGGCAACCGTAGTAAGCGCCAATCTTCTTGCCGGTGAGGGGGTTGACCACCTTCTTCTTCAGCTCGTCAAAACCCACACGGTCCCGCAGCACCTCAAGGAAGTGCAGCACCTTGGTTTCGCCCTTGTAAGGCTGATCAAGCTGCATATAATTATTGGCGCGGGTCTGAGTATCTTCCACATTGGCCATGTCGTCATTGACACGCTTGAGCACATGGTAGCAAGCGGAGCACACCGCCACCAGATCCTGCCCCTTCTCCTTCGCCGCATTCAGCGCCCGGACAGAGGGCAACTTGCTGGCGATTTCGTCAGCGCCCAGCGGATACACACCGCCGCAGCACTGCCAGTTTTCCAGTTCTTCCAGCGTAAAGCCCAGCGCCTCAGCGGAGCGTCTGGCATAGGTGTCCAGATCCTTGGCCTTGGTACGCAGGGTGCAGCCGGGGAAATAGCTGTAAGTCATATCGAACCATCCTTAAATATCCAGATTTTTAATTACTTCCTTCAGGGCATTGGCGCTGGCCTGAAGCTTGAGGATTTCCTCATAGGTCAGCTTTGCGGGAACCTTGCCCTTGACGCCCTCAGGACCGATAATGGTCATGGTGGACAGGCACACATCCTCAATGCCGTACTCGCCGTGCATCATGGAGGACACGGTGCTAACAGAATCATATGCAGCCACAAGGGAGTTGCAGATCTTATTGACAGAAGCCGACACCGCATAGAAGGTAGCGCCCTTCTTGGCAATGATTTCGCCGCCGGACTTGCGGACGTACTCCAGCGTCTTGTCGGGATCCACACGCTCGGAAACGATGCCCTTCTTAATCATCAGGTCCTCGTAGTCGCTTAGCGCACAGCCGGAGATATCGGCACAGGACCAGGGCACGAAGGAGGTATCGCCATGCTCACCAAAGACATAGGCGTGGATGTTCTTCTGGGCGACCTTGAAGTGGTTAGACAGGTCGTAGCGCAGGCGGGCGGTATCCAGCACAGTGCCGGAGCCGATGATCTGATTCTCGGGCAGACCGGAAATCTTGGTGAACACATAGGTCATAATGTCAACGGGGTTGCTGACAATCACATACAGGGCGTTGGGAGCCACCTCCACAATTCTGGGGGTAATCTGCTTGAGGATGTTCACGTTGGTCTGAGCCAGCTCGATGCGGGTCTGACCGGGCTTGCGACCCACGCCGGAGGTGATGATAACGATGTGGGAATCTCTGGCGTCCTCATAGTCGCCTGCCACCACGGAGATAGGCTCACGGAAACTGGCACCCTGAACGATGTCCATGACCTCACCCTCGACCTTTTCCTTGTTAATGTCAATCAGGACGATTTCGGAAGCGATGGTGCCAAGGGACAGGGTGTACGCAATGGTGGCGCCCACATTGCCGGCGCCGATGATGGTCACTTTTCTGCTCATAAGTGGCTCCTTTCATCCCCGTATCGGGGAATTACATAGTGTATTAGTAGGTGATTATCGATAAATTCCTATCGATAGCCTTGTTATTATATCTTTTTTTACGGTAAAAAGCAAGTCCCAGTCGAACCAGATCGTATACAAAAAGCCAAAAAACAGACTTCTTTTTTTGTGAATTGTGTTCAAGTGACGGAGTCTGCACGGCAAATTGTCTTTATCCCGAACTCTTTTAGCGCCGTCTGGTTGACTTTTGCGTCGGTTTGGCGGTATACTTGGATAAACCAGAAAGCAAAAGGAGTCAACCGTGCAGAACTATTATGAAGAGCTGGCTGCGGCATATGTCCGGGGTGCGATGCCGGAGACAGCCGCGAAATCAGCGGCAGAACTGATTCAGTCGGGCTGCGAAGCCGGACTTCGAATGTATCATTTCAAAATCAAGGAGCCCCTCCCCAGAGTCAAAGCTATCATGGGTATTCTGAAGGGCATCCAGCCGGAGAGCCTGTTGGACGTGGGCAGCGGACGGGGCGTGTTTCTGTTTCCCTTTCTTTGCGAATTCCCATGGGTAAAGGTCACCTCGGTGGATTTGCTGCCCCATCGGGTGGACATGCTGCAGTGCATTTCCCGGGGTGGCGTGGAGCGGCTGACCGCCTTGCAGCAGGACATCTGCAGCTGGGATATGCCGGAAGGTTCTTTCGATGTGGTGAGCCTGCTGGAGGTGCTGGAGCACATTCCTCAGGTGCAGCAGGCTGTCGATGCGGCAGTCCGGCTGGCGAAGCGGTATGTGGTGGTATCCGTCCCCTCCAAGCCCGACGACAATCCGGAGCATCTTCACCTGCTGACCAAAGACATTCTGACAAAGCTGTTTAACAACGCCGGATGTACCCGGCTGCATTTCGGCGGCGTGAATGGTCATTTGACCATGATTGCCGGAAAGGAGCCCCTATGACGGATCTTAAAAAATACCCCCGCACTCCCCATCTGCAAGGATCGCGGCTTCAGCCCGGCGACGAGGACCTGTCGCAAATCCCCTTCTCCTGCATCGCCGGAAAGCATCTGGTGGTAGAGGAAAAGGTGGATGGCGCCAACTCTGCCATTTCCTTCGGGGAAGACGGTCAGCTGTTGTTGCAAAGCCGTGGACATTACCTGACCGGCGGCTATCGGGAGCGGCACTATAATCTGATGAAGCAGTGGGCCACCATCCATCAGGATGCCTTTTTTCAGGTGCTGGGCACCCGCTACATCATGTATGGCGAATGGCTGTACGCAAAGCACACGGTGTACTACGATAAACTGCCCCATTATTTTCTGGAGTTTGACATATTCGACCGGCAGGAGGGCATCTATCTGGATACCCATCGCCGACATGCTCTGCTGTCGACGCTGCCGGTGGTTTCGGTACCGGTTCTGGCGGAGGGGACATTCCGGAGCAAAGAGGAGCTGACCGATTTGCTGACCCGTTCCAACTACATCAGTGCCGACCACATTTCCCACCTGCGAAACACCAGCGAAAAGCTGGGACTGGATCCGGACCGCCAATGTCGGGAAACCGACAACTCCGACACCATGGAGGGACTGTACATCAAAATCGAGGAAAACGGTCAGGTGGTTGACCGCATGAAATATGTCCGGGCATCGTTTTTGCAAACGGTGGATGCCTCCCAGACCCATTGGCTGGACCGCCCCATCGTACCAAACGGACTGGCGGTTCCTGTGGAAACCATCTACCTTCCCGAGTATCCGGGGAAAGGATGAATGACGTGAATTTTTCGCTTCCTTTGGAGGAGCTTTTAGGCGTAACCGCCCTGAAAATGAACCAGACACCCCAAAACCCCCGCTGGCATGGCGAGGGAGATGTCCTGACCCATACAAAGCTGGTTTGTCAGGCCGCGGCGCAGCTTCCGGTAAATGGCAGATTCCGTCAGATTCTTTCCCTCGCCGCAGCACTCCACGATATTGGAAAGGTCGCCACCACCCGCATGGAAGATGGTCAATGGACCTCTCCCTCCCATTCACGGGTGGGCGCGGAAATGGCCCGTCAGCTTTTGTGGCAGGAGCACGGACTTTGCGGCACTCCCGAAAAGCAGCGCCTTCGGGAAACCGTCTGCAGTCTGATTCGGTTTCACTCCGTTCCGCCCCACGCCCTCACAGATTCTGACGGTGAACGGACTTTGCGGCGGATTGCCGCCAACGGCGGACTGACTCCCGATTTTACAATTGAGCTGCTGTGTCTGCTGGCGGAAGCAGATGTGCAGGGTCGCGTCTGTGATGACGGACCGGAGCTGCTGGAACAGATTCAGTTCTGTCGGGAGCTGGCCAGAGAAGCCGGCTGCCTGACAGAACCTTTCCCCTTCCCTTCGGATTACACCCGATTCGCCTATCTTTCCGGACGGAATGTTCCGCCGGACCAACCGCTGTACAACGACAGCTGGGGCGAGGTGATTCTGATGTCCGGTCTGCCCGGCACCGGCAAGGATACATGGATTACTGCCCATCATCCGGATCTGCCTGTGATTTCTCTGGATGAGATTCGCAAGGAGTTTGGGATTTCTCCCGGGGATAATCAAGGTGCGGTGGCAGACGTGGCAAAAGAGCGGGCGAAGGAATTTCTTCGAAAAAAGCAACCTTTTATCTGGAACGCCACAAACTTCAGCCCCATGGTTCGCAAAAAGCAAATCGATTTGTTTACCGCCTATCACGCCTCTGTGCGGCTTGTGTATCTGGAGACTACCTGGGAGGAACAGCTGCGCCGCAACCGGTCCCGCCCCGACGCCGTGCCGGAGTCTGTCCTGTGCAAAATGGCAGAAAATATCATCCCCCCCGCCGCTCACGAAGCTCATCGTGTGGAGTGGTACTGCATCTGAAAAACGCCGTGGAATGGAGAGGCATCCATTCCACGGCGTTCATTATTTCAGTTTCAGAATTCGTTCGGCGGTTTTGTGAGCAATCTGGTCGAACTGTGCGCCGGTCAAATCCAGCTGCTGGAACCGCTTGACCTCCTGCACCGGATTCCACAAGGGGTAGTCCGTGCCATAGGCCATGCGCTCAGCGCCGTAGTGATTGATATAGCGTTCCGCTTCTCCCTTCTCCATGAACATCATGGCGCTGGAGATGTCGAATACACAATCCGTATCGTCCAGCAGCTCACGAGCGGTCTGGAACATGGAGTAGCCGCCAAAATGTGCCGCAATAACCTCCAATTGAGGAAAACTGTCCAGTATCTTCCGCAGCCGCAACGGGTGGGAATAATTGTACCGCTGATCGCCCATGTGCAGCAGAACCGGAATCCGTCCCTCCACCGCATCGTAAACGGGGTAGAGTCTGGGATCGTCAATGGGAAAACGTTGGGAGTCGGGGTGCATTTTGATGCCCCGCAGTCCGTTGGACAGAATCCAGTCCACCTCACCGGACAGGTCCTCCATATCGGCATGGACGGTGCCGAAGCCGATGAAATTATCATGAATCCGGGTCTGCTCCAGAATAAAGCTGTTGATAGAGCGGACACGGTTGGGGGAATTGGATACCGGCAGCACCACATAACGGCTGATGCCGGCTTCGGTACCCCGTTGCAGCAGCATGTCCACGGTTCCGTCCATGTTGCCGCCGTCAATGTGGTAGAAATCCCGCACGCTGTCGGTGGCCTTGCGTGCGATTTTGTCGGGATAAATGTGGGTGTGAATGTCGATGATTTCCATAGTTTCGCCTCGGTCTTATGGTTTCCGTCATTATACCACATCCGTCGCAAATTGCAATCAGAATAAATCCGGCGCTTCCGGTTAAAATCCCCCTATGAGGAAAATTTACAAAATTGTGGTCTTTGGGGTGGCGGTGGGGCTTGTCCTGCTTTGCGCCCAACGGGTGGTGATGCCCAAGTATATCACGCAGGGTCAGGATGGCAGACTGGTGGCGGAATACTATGCCTCTGCCAAAAATCACGATGTGGTGTTCATCGGTGACTGCGAGGTTTACGAAAGCATCTGCCCTGTGACCTTGTGGCAGGAATACGGGATATCATCCTATGTGCGGGGCAGTCCCCAGCAGCTGATCTGGCACTCCTGCCACCTGATGGCAGAAACGCTGGAATACGAAACACCGAAAGCCTTCGTATTCAACGTGCTGTCCATGAAATACGGCACACCTCAAAACGAGGCCTACAACCGGATGGCGCTGGACGGCATGCGCTGGTCACGCCACAAAATCGCCGCCATTCAGGCCGCCATGACAGAGGAGGAAACCTTTGCAAGCTATGTGTTTCCGCTGCTGCGCTTTCACGGACGCTGGAGTGAGCTGAAACCGGAGGACTGGACCTACGCCTTCCGCCAGCCCCCCAACGTATCGGTCAACGGCTACCTGCTGCAGACCGGCGTGGACGGCATCGAAAACTTACGAGCCGGCAGACCCTTGGCGGATTACACTCTGCCGGAAATCTGCTGGGCGTATCTGGATAAAATGCGGATTCTCTGCGAGGAAAACGGCGTGGAGCTGATTCTGATGAAAGCCCCAACCGGCACATCCGCCTGGTGGTGGTACGACCAGTGGGATACCGCGGTGGCGAAGTACGCCCAAAGCCACAGTCTGGCGTACTACAATTTTCTTCACGATGTGGAGAAAATCGGCATTGACTTCACCACCGACACCTACGATAAGGGCGGTCACCTGAATCTTTCCGGTGCGGAAAAACTGAGCCGGTATTTTGGAGAAATACTCGCCCGTGACCACGGCATTACCGGTCACAAAGGCGATGCTGTGTACGAAGAAATCTGGGCGGCGGTAACCGCCGACTACCAACAGAAAAGAAGGAACAAAACATGAAAAGACTGACCGCTATCATCGTCATACTGATGTTGCTTTCCGCCTGCGGAAAAGCAGAACCGGAGCCTGTGGGGTACACTCTGAACATCAGCGGCGTGACCTTTGGCATGGGTGCGGATGCGGAAGCTGTGGCGCAGCAGCTGGGTGGCTGTACCCCCATTGTGTCGGAAAGCTGCGGTGCCATGGGCGGCAACGATTACGAATACCCTTTCCCCGATTTGACCATTTACGCCAACGACGGCGGCGGCTTCCGGCGCATCTATTGCGTGGTGCTGGAAAGCGACTTGGTCAAAACATCCGAGGATATCTCCATCGGTGATACGGTGGAGGATGTGACCGGCGTCTATGGTGAGCCGGACGAAGTGACCTCCTTCGCCCTGACCTACCGCAAAGGCGGCATGGAGCTGATTTTTCTCATCGCGGATAATACCGTTTCCTCTATCCAGTATTTAGAATGATAAGTTATCGTTTAGCGTTGTAGGTTTGTACCGCAGCCAACTCGGCTCTCCCTCTGGAAGAGGCAAGGGAAGCGGCGCTTACTCCGCTAAACAATCATTTTATGTTATTGTAACCGAGGGAAAAACGTGGTAGAATGGTAGCATCATTCCACGAAACGGAGCAGAAGTATGATTACACGAGAAGTTTGTCAGCGGATATTGGGGCGGGCAATGGCGTCCGGCGGTGATTTTGCGGAGCTGTTTGCCGAGCAGACCGATGCCCACTCCATCCATATGATTGACAGTAAGGTTGACGCCGCCAACCATGCCGTCACCGCCGGCGCGGCGGTGCGGGTGTACAAGAATCTGCGCAGCGTCATGGCCACCACGGTGGACACCTCCGAGGAAGGATTGCTGCGCTGCGCGGCACAGGCTGCCGATGCGTTGGGACAAAGCAATGCCCCCATTGATATTGTTTTGAAGGAACGCACCTTCGGCGACATTCATCCGGTGCGAATTGTCCCTTCCTCCGTGGACAATAGCGAAAAAGTGACCATTCTCAAGGACGCCTATTTTGCCGCCAAAGACTACCACGAAGCCGTGCGGCAGGTGTCTGCCTCTCTGGGCGACACGGACCGGACCATTCTGATTGCCAACTCCGACGGTCTTTACACCACCGACCGCCAGATTCGTACCCGCCTTGCTCTCAGCGCCGTGGCGCAAATCGGCAGCGAGAGTCAGACAGGCACCTTCAACCCCGGCAGCCGGATGGGTCTGGAGATGTTCGAAACCCTGAATCCCAAGGCCGTGGGCATCCGTGCCGCAAAGCAGGCGGTAACCATGGCAGGAGCAGGCTACTGTCCTGCCGGAGTAATGCCAGTGGCCATTGCCGGCGGCTTTGGCGGCGTGATTTTCCACGAAGCCTGCGCCCATTCTCTGGAAGCGACCCACGTTGCCTACGGACGGAGCAAATTCGCCGGCATGCTGGGTCAGCCCATCGCCAATCCCAAGGTCACCGCCATTGATGACGGCACCATCCCCTGCGCATGGGGTTCCATCAACATTGATGACGAGGGACATCCGGCGCAGCGCAACGTCCTCATTGAAAAGGGCATCCTGAAATCCTATATGATTGACCGGATGGGCGGACGGCGGATGGGCATGGCGCCCACCGGTAACAGCCGCCGCCAGAGCTATGCTTACACCCCCACCTCCCGCATGACCAACACCTACATTGCCGCCGGCGAGGATTCCAACGAGGATATCATCGGCTCCATCGAGTACGGTCTGTTCGCCAAGGAAATGGGCGGCGGCTCTGTCAATCCCGTGACCGGCGAGTTTAACTTTGCCGTGGACGAGGGCTATATCATCCGCAACGGCCAGATTTGCGAGCCGGTGCGGGGTGCCTGTCTGGTGGGTGAAGGCAGTAAAATTCTCCATGACATCGACATGGTCGGCACGGATCTGGAGATGGGACAGGGCATGTGCGGATCTTCCAGCGGTTCAATCCCCACCAGCGTGGGACAACCTCTGATTCGGGTGTCCTCCATCACCGTCGGCGGCAGATAAGGAGGAGAATATGGAACTTTTCAAGAAAGAAATCGCGGCAAGATGTGCCGAATTGGGCATTGAAGAATACGAAATCTATTATCAAATTGGAGAAAGCACCTGCGTGGGCATCTACCAGCAGGACATCAATCAGTTCACCGCATCTGTAGATGGCGGCGTGTGTTTCCGTTGCGTTGTGAACGGACGGATGGGATATGCCTCCACGGAGAGTCTGGACCCGGCGCAGGCGCGGCAGCTTGTCAATCGGGCGGCGGATAATGCAGCGGTGCTGGAGTGCGACGATCCGGTGATACTGGGCGAGGGCGGTCAGAAGTATGAGCCGCTGGAGCGACCGCTCTATCCCCTGCCCACCACGGAGGAACTGATTCGCACCGCGCTGGACACGCAGAAAGCCGTCTACGCCACCGACAGTCGAGTGGTAGACGGCACTATGACCCAGACCCTCTGCGAAAAGAATCAAATCGGAATCTGGAATTCCAGGGGATTGGATTTGAGTTATGTAAACCACACCGCCGGACTTGTGATTGCCGCGGTGGTATCCGACGGCACCGAAGGTGCCAACGAAGCGAAAATCAAGTTGGGTGAGCTGTCCACCATTGACAGCTCGGCGTTGGCATCAGATGCGGTGCAGGGTGCGCTGGAAAAGCTGGGCGGCGAGGTTGCCCCCACCGGCGTGTATCCGGTGGTGTTCGCGCCGAAAGCCATGGCGGAGCTGCTGAAAACCTTCAGCAGCATATTCTCCGCCGAAGCCGCCCAGAAGGGACTGTCAGCGTTGGCGCAAAAGGAAGGCCAACAAATTGCCTCCGAAGTGGTGACCATCGTGGATGATCCGTTCCACCCTGAAAATCCGACGCCCATGCCCTTTGATGCCGAAGGCAGTCCCACGGCACGGAAGAACGTGGTGGAGGGCGGCGTTCTGCGGACGTTGCTGCACAATCTGAAAACCGCCAAAAAGGCAGGCATCGTCACCACCGGCAATGCTGCCAAATCAGGCTACAAATCCCCCATAGGTGTCCGTCCTTTTACCATGTACATTGCCGGTGGCGAAGCCTCAGCAGAGGAGCTGCTGCGACAGGCAGGCGAAGGCGTGTACATCGATGCCCTCCACGGCACCCACGCCGGAACGGATACGGTATCGGGTGATTTCTCCATTCAAAGCACCGGCTACCTGATCCGTGGCGGTGAGAAAACTGTGCGAATCAAAGGCTTTACGGTGGCAGGCAATTTCTATGAGCTGCTGAAGAACATCACAGCCGTAGCAAACGATACGCAACTGCCTTCCCCTCTTGGCAGGACAACCTTCGGCGCTCCCACCACATTGGTGGAGAACCTCTCCATCGCCGGAAAATAACCAAGCCAAAGGCGTCGACGTACAAAGGTACGGTAGTCCTTCGATTTGCGAAGTAAGTCAAACCCCTTGCGTAGCAAGCTTTTTCCTCATCAATGAATAAAGTATCAAAACGTAATCCAATAGCGTAAAGTCCCAAACCGTGAAATACCAGGTTTGACGGTTTGGGACTTTATTGATACTCTGAAAGGCGCGGTGCTGATGCACCGCGCCTTATCATTTTAGTTATCCGAAACTGTTTTCAGTTGAGGTCTGGCATCGTCCTCCCGCAGCTTCCATACTTTTCTGAAATCAAAGCCCGTGAAGGTAGCAGGATCCGCAAACTGGGCATCATTCAGAGCTGTTGCTCCGGAATACTTGACCGACGCCCCGGTTGCCGTTCCGGTGCCAATCAGGAAGAAGCAATTCTGGAAATTCTCCTCGCCATTGTTCAGCGTACCGGCCAGAGAACCCCAGCTTGCCGACTGACCGATAACACCGGCATTATAGCAGTTGACGATTCCGGTGGACCGCAAATCCTTGCCCAGAATACCGCCCACAAACTGAACGCCGGAAATCGCGCCTACGTTGTAGCAGTCCATGATTGCACCGCCTTCGTCGGAACTGGAATAGCCCACGATGCCGCCGGTGAAATGCTCACCGGCCACGGTGCCACCATTCCAGCATTGGGTGATGAAGGTATTGTGGCCCACAAACCCCGTAATTCCGCCGGTACAATGGCTGGGCACAAAGGTCGTGCCGTACTCCGCGGAGGTATCATAGTCCGCCGCCCAATCGTTGGTGACGGTGCCGATATTGTAGCAGTTCTCAATGTAGGTATTGAAGGTGGAGGGATAGAGGTAACCGGTGATGCCGCCGCTGTACACCTTACAACCCAGACTGGTAGAAACCGCCACAGAACCGGCATTGTAGCAGTTTGCGGTATTTTCGGAGTAATTGTAGCCCAGAATACCGCCAATTGCCACCTCCATAGTTTCGGTACCTAAGGTATTTTCTCCGGTGGTATGGAGGGACAGGCTGCCGGTGTTGTAGCAGTTGGTTACAGGAGCAGTTCTGCCGCAGATACCACCCAGGGCCGCTGTCTGGCGGGTTTTTACGGTGATGCTCGCATTGTTGTAGCAGTTGGAAATCGTCGCGCCGTCGCCCCGTCCAATCAGACTGCCAAAAAAGCCGTTGCGACAGGTAATGTTCACCGAGCCCTTGACGAAGCAGTTGTTGATAACGCAGCCGTTTTTATTGTTGAAACCATTGCAGTATTTGGCAATGGTACCGAAGTAGTATTCCTGATCCTCGGTGTCGATGGTGTGGCGGATTTCCATACCCAGATTGCGGATAGTCGCATTGCCGATTCTCAGGAACAGGGGCTCGCTCAGGTTGCGCATGGTGTAGCCGTTTCCGTCCAGAACGCCATAGAACGCACCGGCGGAATCGTAGTCCGCAGGGAAATCGATGTCGTTCATCAGAATGTATTTGGCGGTGTTAAACTCGGTTTCCACATTGTAAATGGAGGTGATATGCGCATCACTGGGACAGCTGTCGGCAATCTTCTTGAAATCGTTGAAGGAATACACGCCGATGTATCCTTCAGGCACCTGATTGAGCTGCTCGATTTCCTCGATGAAGCCGTCGTGCAGCTCGAAGCCGTTCTGCACCACAAACTTCTGATCAGTCAGGCGGATAAACAGGTCGTCCACCATCCTGTAATACAGCTCACAGCGTTCCACTTGTGCGTTGTACCATTTACTGATGCTCTGCTCGCCCCGGTATTCGTCCATCCAACGGGTGAGGGCGGACAAAACACCGCCGTCATTGTATACCAGACTGTAAATCAGGTGTTCGCCACGCAGGTGCGTGGAAATCAGCATTTTGTAGTATTCGCATTTGCTGCGAATGTCACCAAACAACGCCGTGGCATTCTTGTCAGGGTTGACGTCGATATCCTCATATGCTTCGGTAATGGCATCGGCGATATCGTACATAGTTTTCATTTCACAATGACGGCGGAAGGTATTGGTGGTGCCGAACAGGATATCGCCGCCCAGCATGACACTCTTGAACACCGCCTCGCCGGTGGACTTCAGCTTGTCCAGCGCCTTAAACGCAGACTCTCCAAAGTCCACAAAATCCCGCACGGAAGAATCGGTCTTGTAGTCGTCCAGATTCTTCAGCAAATCAAAAGACAGGTCGCTGCAGTAATTTTCCGCCAGGAAGCCACCTCCCATGGCGCCCATATTGGCGATGAAGTGGAACCGTTCCTTCACCAGCAGCTCGTTTGCGGTACGCAGCTCATAAGCGGCCTCACTGAGCAGCTCATTGTCGGAGTATTCATTCACCGCGCAAAGGAAATGCTCCGCGTTGGCATAGTTGCGGATGGTCAGCTCGTAGTATTTGATTTCGTTAACCGCACCTTGCAGCAGACCCACACTCTCGTTGAGGACCTTAATGGTTTCGGTCAGCGCCTTGAACTCCTCATCCATGCCGATAACCGTAGCCGCAATGTCCACCGTATCCAGAGCGTAGTCTTTGATGTTCTTCAACCGGTCGAACTGACCCTGATTCTGAAGCTGGCTGGCAAGGTCATATTCCTGCAGCGCAATCATATTCACCAGAATCTGGGTATAATACTTTTTGTCCGGCGTCTCCCCCAGAATGTTCAGCGCGGTATCAATCAGCCAGTTGGCTTTATCGTTGGATTCCATATCCGCGCAGTAGTTGCGGTAGGCAAGACCGGCATCAGCGCCAAAGGCAGCCTCCACATCTGCGGCCAGATACTCGAATTCATAGTACAGCTCCTTGATATCCTCATCATCGTATAGGAACTGGGCATTTTCTGCCGCGTAAACAGCCGGCGCAGTCAGGGTGAGCAAAATTGCAACAATCATCAGAGATGATAAAATCTTTTTCATTGCTCCACCTCCAGCAGGGCGTTGATTGCCTTAATCAGTTCCTGCTCCACGAATTGCTTCACAACTTTCTCGTGCTTGACCACCTGTTCGCCGTTCACCATCAAAACCGCGGCAGTACCCTCGTACTTTACCGTGGCGAAATTGCCCTCCAGAATGGCATCCTCCAGTGCGCCGGTGGGGTCATCCTTCTCCAGCGCGGCAGCGAACAGAGCGGTGTAATCAGGGACCTGCGCCACGATTTTAGCGGTGCCGCTGGCTTCGCTTTGCATGGTGATTTCCCCCACCTCAAACTGAACGCCCTCCGTGCCGATGGATGCAATGACCTCGTTCAGCTCCACATCCTGTGACTGGTTGGTATCCGGCTTTTTGTCGTTATTCTTGTGGTCGGAATCGCTGTCCTCAGCGGAGCAGCCTACGCAAAAAATCGCCGCAGCAAGGATAATGCAAATCAATATCTTTCTCATAATCATTCTCCTTTAATCCGGCAGCGCCGAGATGGATTGGTAGCTGCGGGATTCGTAATTCTCTGCTGTAAAATGATCAAAAACCCGATAGAATACCGATGCGTCCGTGATGGCGCCGCTGTGGATCAGGCATATTTTTCCGTAGCGGTCGATGAATACCGAGGTAGGATAACCGCTGACGCCGAAAGACATGACCGTATCCCGAGAGCAGACGGACACCGGAAAGGACAGGCTGTGTTCATCACGGAATTCTTTAATAACCGGGGCCGTATCCGCCGGATTCAGTGCCAGAATCTCCACATCGGACTGATAACGCTGATAGGCCAGCTCCATCACCGGAAACTCCCGCACACACCAGATGCAGTCGGCGAACCAGAAATTCAGCACCACCAGTTTCTTTTCCTCCAGTACATCGTAGAGGTCCAGCGTATCGCCGTCCACGGTGGTCACAGAAATGGCAGGCATGGTATTGCCCAACGCGTATCCCACATTTTCCTGCTGCGGCTGCTGGGGGCGGGGGGCTTCAGGAGCTTGCGCGGCGCAGCCGGTCAGCAGCAACGTCAAAGCCAGCCCAATGGCCATTATTTTTCTCATGCAATTCTCTCCTTATGCAATTCCAGCTGCCGGCTGACCTGAGCCAGACGGGTGCAGGCCTTTCGGGAAGGCAGCAGCAGAACCAGTCCCACCCCGTGAATCAGGATTTCCAGCAGACAGCTCAACGGATTATCCAGCAGCACAAAGGTCATCACAATCAACAGCACCGTATCCACAGCATACAGACTGATTGCCGCGGTGAGCCACTCCCTTCTCTGGAAGCAGAACCAGCAGCAGGCATAGGCGGCATACAGCGCCAGCGTCGCAATGACCGCAACCACCTTCAGCGCGGTGTTGGGCAGTTGGAAAGCAAGCCAGTTCAGGTAATAGGGCATGGCGGCGGAAAACAGAAAGTGATAGTCCACCCGCATCCACAGCATCAGTTGGTTCACCAGCGACACCGCAATAATAATCAGAAACACATTCTGCCCCCATTGCACCTGTCGCCGCAGCCCACGCCGCAGACGTTTCATCCGGTCATTTTCCATAGCCAAGCCTCCTAGTGTTTTATCTGCACATTATACCAGACTTCCCCCACCGCCGCAAGTATTCCTTGACAAAAAATCGGAGCGATGATAAGATATTCCCAACTTCATACGACAGTTCGTGACCATCCTGTCGTTAAACAAAACTAGGGATTGAGATGGGCGCAGTGCGTCCATCTTTTCGTTTATGAGGTGCTTTATGAGAAAAAACGTTCGTTCCATCGCCCATTCCGCCATCATTGCCGCTTTATACGTCGCTCTGACCCATGGTCAGAACATTCTGCTTCCCGGCTCCGCCAGCATGGCGATTCAGTTCCGGATTTCCGAAGCGCTGTGCGTGCTGGCGTTCTTCACATCTGCCGCAGTTCCCGGTCTGACGCTGGGATGCCTGCTGTTCAATATCACCTCCGGCGCTGCATTGCCCCTTGATTTTCTGGTTGGCAGTACTGCCTCATTTCTTGCGGCATGGGGCATGTGGCTGTCCCGTGGTGTCACTCTCAAGGGGCTGCCTCTGCCGGGTCTGCTGATGCCGGCACTGACCAACGCCATTCTGGTGGGCTGGGAGCTGGCGCTGTGCATCGGCGGCGGCTTCTGGATTAATGCTGCCTATGTCGCAATTGGCGAAGGTGCGGTGCTTTTGACCCTTGGAACACTGCTGTACTTTTTCCTGCAGAAGAACAGCTACTGTCGCCGTCTGTTTGAAGTGTAAACATTTTGTGTATTTTATATTAAGATATCTCTCATCAATTCATCATTTTTATACAACGATACACCTTGCATTTTTCGCCGAAAACTGACATAATAGGTGCTATATACACAAGTGTGCGCAGGAGGCATACCATGCAGAAAATTCTGATTTTGGATCTTGGCGGACAATACGACCAGATTCTTGCACGACGGGTGCGGGAATGTCGTGTGTTCTGCGAGGTGCTGGCCGCGTCGCAGGTCACCACCGACCTCATCCACGACATGGCGCCCATCGGCATCATCCTCACCGGAGCTGACGATGCGCCCCATGAGCTGAATATTCCGCTGTTTGAGCTGGGAATCCCTGTTCTGGCTATTGATCAGGGTTGCCGGCTGATGGTCCGCGCCTTGGGCGGTGAACTGGAAGAAGTCACCAACCCCAGAAATCACGGACGCACCTTGACCCATTTAGGCGATTGCATCCTGTTCCGGGACCTCCTGCCGGACATCATCACATGGATGGATTATTCCCATGTGATTACCCGCCTGCCTGAAGGCTTCTGCGGCACCGCCTCCACTACCGAGCAGCCCATTACTGCCTGCAGTTGTCCTGAGCGCAAGCTCTACGGTTTGCAGTTCCACCCTGAGATTTCCCATCTCAACGGCTTGCACATCATCAACCAGTTCCTGAAAAAGATTTGCGGTGCTACCGAGGACTGGCGCATGGAAAATGTGATTGACGCCGCCATTCATCAGCTGCGGCAGCGCATCGGCAGCGGTCGTGTTCTGTTGGCTCTGTCCGGCGGTGTGGATTCCTCCGTAGCCGCCGCTCTACTGAGCCGTGCCGTAGGCAGTCAGCTGACCTGCATTTTTGTGGATCACGGTTTACTCCGCAAAGACGAGGGCGATCTGGTGGAATCCTATTTCTCCAGAATGGATCTGCAGTTTGTCCGCGTGAATGCGGCAGAGCAGTTTCTTGCCGCATTGGAGGGTGTATCCGACCCCGACGAAAAGCGGCGGATTATCGGAAACGAGTTTATCCGCGTGCTGGAGGCTCAAGCCCATAAGCTGGGGAGTGTGGATTTTCTGGCACAGGGTACTATTTATCCCGATGTTCTCCATTCCGGTCTGGGCTACGCCGACGTGATTCGCGGTGATGAGCTGGGCAGCCTGCCGGAGCATATTGATTTCAAAGAACTGATTGAGCCTCTGCGCTACCTGTTCAAGGATGAAGTGCGGGAGCTGGGACGGGTCATGGGTCTTCCGGAGTATCTGGTCGGACGTCAGCCCTTCCCCGGTCCGGGTCTGGCGATTCGCATTATCGGCGCCATCACACCGGAGAAGATTCGTATTCTGCAGGAAGCCGACGCAATATTCACCACTGAGTTGGAGAAAGCCCATCTGCATGCGCAGGTTGGTCAGTATTTCGCGGTCCTCACCGACAACCGCACCGTCCGTAATACCCCCAAGGGGCGGGTTTCGGGACAAACGCTGGCTCTTCGAGCCGTCACCACCGAGGACTATCTCACCGCCAAATGGGCGCGGCTCCCCTACGAGCTACTGGACAGCATATCTTCCCGGATTCTCGCTCAGGTTCCCGCCATTGACCGGGTCACTTACGATATCACCAATAAACCCCCTGCCACCATCGAGTGGGAATAATAATATCCCCTTGAAAAAACCTTGATTTTACGGGGTTTTTCGTTTCTGGTTTCATCAGGGACTACAATTTGACTACACTTCATTTTTGAGATGCTCTGCTTTTACGGCAGGGCATCTTTTTTTTGGCACGAAGACTAAAATAGTCCTTATTACACAAATTTGATTTGTTGTTTTAGGTAAAGAAATGCGTTATCACATTCCAAGCCACAAATAAACCCTCGCATATCGCTTACAGAATGTAAAGCGGTATGTGAGGGTTTACTGTTTATTCAAGCTGTACTCCTCGTTTCAGCAATTCGTCAGACAGTCGCAGAATCTCCGGTGCAATCTTCTCCCTTTGCTTTTTTAATACCCGGTTGTAGAGCGGATAGGCCAAGCCGACCAACACCATACCCACAATGCCGATAGCAATACCAATGGCCATAGACAAACTGCCCAATGCGCTGCCAATATCCGTCATAGCAAGACTCATGCCGGTGCCCATAATCAACGTACCGATGATACCGACAGCAAGGGATGCTGCCTGAGCCTTTTGCGTGGGAATGGCGTGGAGCTTGCGAAGCTGCTCCATTTTATCTTCCTCCTTGGGAAGATATTTTTTGCGGATATTCTCCACCTCCTGCTGCTGAGCAGCGGAGTAGGTAAAGTTAAAGCCTTCTTTACTGTCCATAGTTCTCTCTCCTGATTTCTTTTGTTGCTCTCACAATGAGGATAACAGAAAGCGTTACAACCGTTATACTGATTCCGGCTCCGGTCAGAATGATAAAAATTTGTTGGTGTTCCGGGGACAGACTTGCACCAAACTGGGCAAACATAGCTGTCTCCAGGTTGAGCATAGAAACAAGCGCCGCTGACAGGCTGACGATTTTTGCCGTAGACATGATAGGACTTCCCATTTTTCTGTATTTCACAATATCCACGATAGACATGGTAAGAGCGTAAAATGTGTACAGGGCCATCACATAAATCATCATACCGGGATAATCGTAGCCCCTATGCTGATACAGAATCATTAGCACCGCGCCGCTAAGAGATAAGTTGATAAGCAACAGGATATATGCGCAGATTCTTGACCGTTTCCACTCACTTAAGATATCGGTACCAATCTTCTGGATGCGTACATACCGCACCAGGAGGTAGCGCATCACCGCCATGATTACATAGTACACCGCAAGCACCATAAACCAGTAGCTTTCCAGCATATGCCATGACCAAAGGTTGATACCTACATAGAGCATGCTGATTACAAAGGATATAGACAGCGATATATTGGTGCGGAATACTCTGTCCGTCATATAGCGGTTGCCCAAGGGATTATCGTAGATTTTCTGTTTGATGGTGCTGTATTGTTTGGGAAACACCATAGCAAAAAAGATTGTCACAATGGTCAATGTGTAAAACGCCAAAACATAGACAATGTAGGCAGGAATACTCTCTTCCATGCCTTTGACGAAAATAAGGGTCAGCGCTGCGGCACTGGCGATTACCAGAATCACCATCAACCAAACAGGAGGAAACAGCAGCTTCTTCCCGATTTTCTTCCAATCCATATCGGTCACCTCTTAAATTTTACAGTAAAGATACTGCCCTGACCGTAAACACTCTGAACACCGATTTCGCCGCTGAGTATGTCCACGACCCGCTTTACAAGGGCCAAGCCAAGACCATTACCTTGGGTGGCATGGGAGGTATCTCCCTGGTAAAACTTTTCAAAAATGTGCATACCGGTTTCCGGTTTCATGCCGCAGCCGGTATCACGCACCTGTACGATTACGCTGCTGTCCTCTGTTTTTAAGGATACGCTGACCATACCGCCATCCGGAGTGAATTTCACTGCATTGGAGATTAGATTGTTCCAAACAAGGCTTAAAAGCTCGGGGTCAGACTGAATACGCACATCGTCCTGGATATCCGTTTCGATTTCCAGATTCTTAGCTTCCCAGGCATCCTCAAATACAAGCAAACATTCACAAAGCTGTTCACCCAGATCAAATTCCTTCGGCTGAGGGAAAATCTGCTGATTTTCCAGTTTGTTCAGCTTCAGAATATTGGTGATCAGCTGTGCCAGACGCCGGGCTGCTTCCGAGATTGCCTTCGCGTATTCGTTTTTTTCTTCTTCTGTAATGCCGGGACGCTGGAGCATGGTTGCGTAGTTGCCCATGACCGCCAGGGGTGTTTTCAGCTCATGGGACACATTGGCAATGAAGTCGGTGCGCAGGGTCTCCGTGCCTTGTAATTCCGCGGTCATTTTGTTGATGGCCTTGATGATTTCGTTGAAGCCGGTCTCTCCGGCAAATTCCT
>JAZSEN010000091.1:0-45589 GCA_045531675.1 Faecousia sp. | reverse complement strand
TCCCCGGCGGGTCACCAAAATCCCCCATCGCCACTAGGCGATGGGGGATTTTACCGTAGGGGATTCGAAAGATAAAATTCAACAGTCCTGCGGACTGTTGATCATCGCCGGCTGGACGGCGATGAAACAAATCTTTTCGTGGAGCGAAAAAGTAAACGATCCCCGGCGGGTCACCAAAACCCTGAAAGCTCTAGGGCTTTCAGGGTTTTTGTTATGTTTCCGCACCATCACCAGACCCACTGCCTAAACCGCAATTTTTGTGAAAGGCAATAGGTCTTCACGTTGTCCAACAAAAAGGCATTGTGGCGAATCCTCTTTGCCTGGTTTTTTGCGATAAAGTTCACCGCGTAGACACACTCAGCCGGAAGCCTATGTCAGCAGTCTCGAACTTCAAACATCATCCCCACTTCATCCAAACCTCTGTTGTTTTTAAGTTGCTTTTTTGTAGACAGTCTCATCAGCCATTTTCGGATTTTTTTTTGAAAGTGCATTTACAAACAGAATATCATCTTCAATTAATTATACAAAGTGTATTACTGAGATATACTTGACGAAAAAGAATACATAATTTATAATACTAAATACATATCTCTTTAAGGAGTAAGCTTTGTGAAGAATCGTCAGAAGTATCTATATATACTGCTTATGTCGGCTGTTCTGCTTCTTGGTTTTATTTTTATCGCACAGGCAGCAGATACGGCGCTCCCGCACTTTCAAATTCAAAGTCCATACAATAAGGAAGCAGAAAGCATCTCTATATTTGATGCCGAAGACGGGAATTATTATGTTTTTCTTCCGTCTTATGCGGATATGGAACATGTAACCGTTTCCATCCCCGGTAATAAAGGTTATTCTCTGGGCGTTACTAATCTGGTTGACGGCATGAACTGCTCTGGATTTGAATTGGAAACGCCCTATGATTTTGCCGTTAACGAACAAATCGTTGCAACTCTTTGGTTTTATCAATCCGCAAATGTTGCAACCATGTACATCGATACAGCAAGCGGGAGTATAGATCACATCCACGCAGACAAAAATTATAAGGAACACGCTTCGTTACTGCTATATACCCCTGAAGGCACACTTGATTTTCAGGATGAACTCGCTACTTTGAAAGGGCGCGGTAATTCTACCTGGACACTTGATAAACGTCCTTACGCGCTGGAATTATCCGAAGATGGTAATATACTGGAGATGGGATCAGCTACGAATTGGGTTCTGTTGGCAAATGCGTATGATGAAACGAATCTCAATAACAAGCTTGTTCTGGATTTGGCATCCCGTTTTGGCCTTCAGTGGATGCCTGAAAGCCGGTGGGTCGATCTTTACATAAACGGAGAATACAGGGGACTGTATCTGCTTACAGAAAAAGTTGAGGTTCACGATAACCGCCTGAATATTGATACAAATTCCGGAGATTTTCTATGCAAAATTGATTTTATTAGTCGCTGGCACATGCTTCAAAATCCTTTTTTGTCTGCAGCCGGACGTACCATCGAAATCAGCGAGCCGGAGATTCTTGCAGAATCTGAGCAAGCTGAAATCGAACGGTTGGTTAATCAAATGGAACAAGCACTTCTTTCCGAAACGGATCTTAATAACTCAACGGTTATTGATCTGGACTCCTGGGTGCGTAGATATCTCATTGATGAAATAGCAGGAAATATTGATTCTGACCACATAAGTAGTTATTTTTATTATTCTGGCGGTAAATTCTACGCAGGCCCGTTATGGGATTACGATTTATCTTTTGGTCATTGCTCCCGCAATCAGGACCCTTGTGTATTTATTGCCAAAAATCTTAAAAGGTCCGACACTTTGCGCTCTGTATATCACGGAACGCTTTATTCCAATCAGTCCTTCTATAATCGAATGGTGGGAATTTATCGTACAGAGTTGAGGCCATTACTGCAAAATATCGTCGACAGTGAAATTGTTGAACTCAGTAATTTGATTAGCAAGGCCGCTCAATCGAATAGTATACGTTGGTGCGCTATGTTTGGTACACAGCAGATTTCGTCCGGAAAAATAATTCACAAACCAGAGGAGTTGAAAGAGTATCTGGCCGCTAGAATCGATTTTTTGGACAGCGCATGGCTTGAGAACACAGAATACTGCACCGTTCAGTTCGAAAATGAACCCGGAGCGGACTACTGGAATGTCTCAGTCCCAAAGGGTTCATGTGTGGAAATAACATATGTGAATCTGGAAAACTCTGTATGGGTCAACTCCGAAACAGGAGATATCTTTGACTTCAGTCAGCCGGTTACAAGTGACATGATTCTGTCGAAGCAAATCACAGCAAATGGAAATGTACCTGTAACTGTCAGCGAGCCTTTGATTGCCAGAGACTATATTACGCTGTTAAGTATCGCAATCCTTTTCATCTTGCTTGTCGCCTGGATGATACTTGACATAGTACAAAGGCGCAAAGAAAGGAGCGTAGCTGATGAGTACAAACGAACAAAAGTATCGTCATGAACTGAAATATGTCGTTAGTGCTGCTCAGATTCCGCTGCTAAAAAGTAGGATTTCCTGCTTGATGCAGAAGGATCCCCATGCCGGGGAAGATGGAATCTACAATATCCGCAGTCTGTACTTTGACGACTACAGCAACCAGTGTTTCTACGATAATCAAAATGGAACCGATCCCAGAGAGAAATTCCGCATCCGCATCTACAACCACTCTACTGATTGGATTACACTGGAGTGCAAACGAAAAGAGTGCGGCAAAACACTGAAAACATCCTGCCCACTCACGAAAGAACAGGCTGATTATCTGATTCACGGAAATCCACTACATCTGACAGATGACAGCCACCCGCTGCTGAGAAAACTCACGCTGCAAATGCAGACCTGCGGTCTTCATCCGGTGGTCATTGTGGAGTACGAGCGAGCCCCGTACATTTATAAAGACGGAAATGTTCGAGTTACCTTCGACACTCAGATTGCATCGTCTTCGGATATATCGAGCATTTTCTCAGAAAATCTTTCCAAAAGACCAATTATGCCTACAGGGCAGCATTTGATGGAGGTAAAGTTCGATGAATATCTTCCGGATTTTATCTACAGAAGCCTGAACCTGGGCTTGCTGCAGCAAACTGCTTATTCCAAGTATTACCTATGCAGAAAATTCACACTACATAAATAGGAGGCATTTATATGTCATTTTCTGATATTTTTAAGAAATCATTTCTGGATGGTTTCTCATCAATGGATATAAATATTTACACTGCGGCAATAGCAATGATGATTACCTGCTTTCTTGCGCTATACATCTTTGTTGTTTATCGTGTGCTGACAAGAAAGACCTTTTATTCCAAGAACTTTAATATTTCCCTGGCAGGCATTGCGCTGATTACTTCCGGTATCATACTGACAATCCAGTCCAACATCGTTGTATCTCTTGGTATGGTCGGTGCATTGTCCATTGTGCGTTTTCGCACCGCTGTCAAAGATCCTATGGATTTGATGTTCCTGTTTTGGTCCATTGCGGTGGGCATCATCTGTGGTGTGGGCATGGCAGAAGTCGCCATCATCCTGAGCATCATTATGACCATTGGGATTATCCTTTTGAATGGATTGCCTGTAGCAAAAGCGCCTATGATTCTCGTTATCAATGTTTCTAATCTGGATGCTGAAGAAGAAATCATGTCGGTGGTAAAGAAATACGCAAAGCACTCCACTGTGAAATCCAGAAATATGACCAAGACTTCTCTGGATTTGATTATAGAACTGCGTACTGCGGAAGGAAGCAAGTTGGTTCGGGAAGTTCTGGATATCCCTTCTGTGGTATCCGCCTCTCTTATGACGCACGATGGGGAAGTAACCTTCTAATCATATTAGTTTAAATTAAAGCGGGGCAGTATTTGCCCCGCTTTTTTTTACAGGATAGGATTCTGTGACATTCGTCCTGCGCTACTCAATGTACTCTTGTCACGGTGGTGATTTGGTGATAGCTCTTGCCACCGCCTTTCCTGCCTGCGTGCGTTCAACAATCATTCCCCTACTTATCATAAATATAACACTCCTGCTTTATTGGGTTTAAAACACCCAATAAAGCAGGAGCATTTGTTAGGATAATAAAAAATGTTTGTAGCCTCCACGATTGGCGTTCAATGAGGTTTTCCCAACATTCGTAGGGTTGGCTGTCTAAATAAAAAAGCCGAAAAACTCTTTTGCCCCAATCAGAAACTGGATACCTCGCTGGATTTCATCTGAAGCTGTAATTTATCCGCAATGAGGGCGATGAATTCGGAATTGGTGGGTTTGCCCTTGGTGTTGGACACGGTGTAGCCGAAGAATCGTTGCAGGGTGTCCAAATCCCCACGATCCCAAGCCACCTCGATGGCGTGACGGATGGCTCTTTCCACACGGCTGGGTGTGGTCTGGAATGTTTTCGCTACCTGCGGGTACAATACCTTTGTGATGGCGTTGATTACATCCATGTCATTGACGGCGATGATGATGGCTTCACGCAGATACTGGTAACCTTTAATATGGGCAGGGACACCAATCTCATGGATGATTCCGGTGACCATAGATTCGATGCTGGTTTTTTCGGGCTTGTGCGGTACCACAAGCCGGCGACTGCCGGAGAACCGAAGTTCCTCCAGCCGCTCCACTAGAGCAGAAATGTCGCAGGGTTTCAGCATCAGATATCGCACACCCAAATCTGATGCGGCAGCGGCTACGTATTCAGTAATGAAGGCAGAAGTCGCCAGAGTTACGGGGCGCGGTTCCATTGCGTTGATGGTTTTGAGTATGCTGATGCCGTCCCGTTTCGGCATCATCATATCCAGCACTACCACATCCGGCTTCCGCTCCGCCACAGCACGCAGGGTGCTTTCACCGTCATTGGCCGTCCCCACGACCTGAAAACCCTGACTCTTCTGCAGGGCGGCGGTGAGCTGTTTGCAGAACTCCTCTGAATTGTCCGCAATAAATACGGTTGTTCGATTGTCCATAAGTTCCTCTCCTGACAATTTAGTATTCTCCCTGTCCGCGGCCTGCTCTCCCTACCGCGGTGCGACAAATATAATTTAGCATAAACAATCACAATTTGCAAGGAAAAAGCGCAACAATCGCTCGCCTGAATGTCGCAAAAAATTACAAATTAAGACCGGAAACGCAACTTTTATTAATAAATGGTCAGAAATCTCGAAAACGTCGAAAACGTCGAAAGGTTGACGGACAACGTATTTTGGAGTACAATAATACAAAATGAATCGGAGGCTATTCATGAATCAACGCATTGGCGCATTTTGCGCATTTTTAGATAAGGCACGTAGTTTTTACCATGTGACGGCGAATATTGCCGACCTGCTCCAAGCGGAGGGTTATGTCCGGCTGGATGAGAGCAAGCCCTTGGAAGTGAAATCCGGCGGCAAATACTACATTGACCGCAACGGCAGCTCCATCGTAGCATTTCGTATTCCGGCGGATACGCCGGTGGGTTTTGTGATGAGCGCCTGCCACAATGACCGTCCTGCTTTCATGGTCAGGGAAAATGGCGAACTGCTTAGCGCCTACACCCGTCTTTCCACGGAACGCTACGGCGGAATGATTATGTACTCATGGATGGATAGACCCTTGTCTATTGCCGGCCGGGTGCTGGTGGAAACGGAGAACGGCGTGGAGCGCCGTTTAATCGATTTGGATCGGGATATTGCCATGATGCCCAGTCTGGCAATCCACATGAATCGCAACGTCAATGACGGTGTGCAATGGAATCCGGCGGTCAATACCGTTGCGCTACTGGGCAGCGATGGTGCAGCCGGTAAGCTGCCTCAGCTGCTGGAGCAGGCGGCAGGTGGACGGATTCTGGGCCACGATTTATATTTGTATGTCCGGGAGAAGGCTCGGGTATGGGGAATTGACGAGGAGTATATTTCCGCGCCCGGTCTGGACGATTTGGAGTGTGTCTGGGGCTGTGTGCGCGGTTTCCTGCAAAGCAAGCCCAGCCGCAGCATTGCTGTCTTGAGTGTTTTCGACAGTGAAGAGGTGGGCAGCAATTCTCCTCAGGGCGCTGACGGCACGCTGCTTTCCGGCGTGTTGGCGAGAATCAGCCGCAGTCTGGGTCTGGACCACGATTGCATGCTGTCCAATTCCTTCATGGTATCGGCGGACAACGCCCATGCCATCCACCCCAACCATCCTGAGCTGTCGGATGCGGCTCATCCTGTGCTGATGAACAAGGGTGTTGTGGTGAAATTCAGCGCTTCCCAGAACTATACCAGCGATGGACTCTCCGCCGCTGTGTTCCGCAGCATTTGTGAGGGCGCAGGTGTTCCCACCCAGACCTTCTACAACCGTGCCGACCTGAAGGGCGGCGCCACATTGGGACATTTCTCTTTGAATCATGTGTCCGTGCCTTCGGTGGACATTGGTATGCCGCAGCTGGCGATGCACTCCGCTTACGAAACCGCCGGCGTGAAGGACGTTCTCTATCTGGAGGACGCCATGACCGCCTACTACGGCACTACCTTAATCGCGACAGAAAACGGCTATCACATGGAATGAGGTAACCTTATGGAAAACGAACAGATTGAACAGGAAGAGCTGGAAGAACTGGAAACCCGGCAGGAGGAGAAGCCTGCCTACACACCCCGACCCAAGTGGCAAATCGTTGCCGCGTGGGTGGGGCTGATTATCATGCTGGTCAGCGTGGCGCTGTACTACTGGCATATCGCCAGCGGTGGAATGTTGGGATGAAGATTTTAGGAATCGATCCGGGCTACGGCATCACAGGCTTTGGATTGGTGGAGGCGCAGCGGGGGCAGTTTCAGCTGTTGCGCTGCGGCGCTATCACCACGCCGGCAGGCATGGATTTTTCTGCCCGTCTGGAAATCATCTACGAGGATATGCGAAAGCTTCTGGAGCTGGCAAAGCCGGATGTGGTGGCCATTGAGGAACTGTTCTTCGGACAGAACGTTACCACCGGTATCGGGGTCGCCCAGAGCCGGGGCGTGATTCTGCTGGCCATTCGTCAGGCAGGGTTGGAGGTGTTTTCCTACAAGCCCATGCAGGTCAAACAGGCGGTGGTGGGCTACGGCAACGCCACCAAGCATCAGGTCATGGACATGACCAGACGGCTCCTGCATCTGGACGCCATGCCCAAGCCTGATGACGCAGCTGATGCCATCGCTATCGCCCTGTGCCACGGCAGGTCCAGCACATCCCTGCTGTCCCAGCAATGGAGAAAGTGATTGCTTGCCTCCTTCATCCATCAGAGAGGAAGCTGAGCTTGATGTGCTAGCCTTTCACGCAAGGAGTGATTATTATGAAAAATAATGCAATCAAACTTTTTCCGGTTTACCTTGCGGGAGTGCTGGTGATGGTATGCTCTGCATGGCTGCTAACGCCGTTGGTGGGCAACGTCCATTGGCTTTTCGTTATTCTCGCTGCGGTGGCATTGTGTCTGTGCGCCGTGGCGTGCCATGCCGTTTCCAAGCGTCGCACGAAGCTGTACTTATGGGGCTACCTGCTCAATGCCATCAGTTCCGGCACAGCCATAGCAGCATTGTACTCCCAAAAGCTTTGGGAAGTGAACATAAACATCTTGCTCATGGCGGTAGTGCCGGCAGCGGTGCTGGGGTTAGCCCTGTGCATGGGATATCTCATCAATAATAGAAATTGGCGAAAGATTTGGGGGCTGGTCATGCTCCTGCTGACCCTGGGACTGATTGTGGCTTCCATAGTTGTTTGCCTCAAGTGGCATCGTGGTCTTGGAAGCATGGGACTTTTCAGTGGCATCAGCCTGCTGTTTTTTATGATGGCCTGTCTGGCTGCGACCCATGAGCCGGAGGACCAATGGCGGTATCTGTCATTTTCCGGGTTCTGGGCCTTTGCGACGATTGCAATTGTGGTAGCGCTGATTCTTTCCGACGGTGCGCTTTTGGACGGATTGGACTTTGACCTTGATTTGGATTTCCCAAGCAAGAAGAAACAGAAACATTAACGGAGGGGTTCTATGCTCTATTACGTTTCCGGTGCGGTGTCGATTCTGGAGCCGGGACTGGCGGTGATTGACTGCGGTGGCGTCGGCTACGGCTGTCGGGTCACAGCCTATACTGCCGGACAGCTGAAATTGAACGGCAACGCCCGTCTGTACATCACCGAATCCATCCGTGAGGATGCCTATGATTTATATGGTTTCATCAGCAAAGAGGAGCAGCGGTGCTTTGAACTACTGACTTCCGTGACCGGCGTGGGCCCCAAGGCGGCAATGTCGATTCTGTCCGCCGGACCTCAGAATTTTACGTTGGCAGTTATGACCGGCGACGAAAAGCTGCTCACTGCCGCTCAGGGCGTGGGCAAAAAGCTGGCACAGCGCATCATTCTGGAGCTGAAGGACAAGGTGGGCGGCGGCGCTGTGGAGTTGGACTTCTCCGGTCCGGCGGTGTCCGCACCGGTCCAGAAGGGCAACAATGCCGCTCTCGCCACCGCTGCGCTGCAGGAGTTGGGTTATACCCCCGGAGAAATCAATACCGCCCTGAAGGGCGTGGACGCCAACGCAACCACCGAGGAAATGATTCGCTACGCCCTGCGCGCCATGGTCATGAAAGGATAATCTATGAGTTTAGAATTTTCACAGGAACTGGATACCCCTCTGATCAGTCCGGCGTATGCCCCACAGGATGCGGGAGAAATCGGACTGCGTCCCAAGCTGCTGTCCGACTACACCGGTCAGGAAAAGGCGAAGGGGAATCTGTCTGTTTATATTGAGGCCGCTCGCCGCCGTGGAGAGCCTCTGGACCACACCCTGCTTTACGGACCGCCCGGTTTGGGTAAGACCACACTGGCTGGCGTCATTGCCAACGAAATGGGCGTGAATATCCGTGTTACATCCGGCCCTGCCATTGAAAAGCCTGGCGATTTGGCGGCGTTGCTGACCAATCTGAACCCCGGTGATATCCTGTTTATCGATGAAATTCACCGCCTGAATCGGGTGGTGGAGGAAATCCTGTATCCGGCTATGGAGGATTTCGCCATCGATATCATTGTGGGTAAGGGTCCCAGCGCCAATTCCATCCGGCTGGACCTACCGAAATTTACGTTGGTGGGCGCAACCACCCGTGCAGGACAGCTGTCCGCTCCGCTGCGCGATCGCTTTGGTGTATCGCTGCGACTGGAGCTGTATACGCCGGAGGAGCTGGCAAGAATCGTCACCCGAAGCGCCACCATTCTGGGCATGGACATTGACCCAAAAGGTGCGCTGGAGATTGCGTCCCGCAGTCGGGGTACTCCCCGAATCGCCAACCGTTTCCTTCGCCGTGTGCGGGATTTCGCTCAAATCATGTGCGATGGTGTGATTACCAAGGAAGCCGCTGACCTTGCGTTACAGCGGCTGGAGGTGGACAATCTGGGACTGGATGCCATCGACCGGCGGATGCTGACTGCCATCATCCGGAACTATTCCGGCGGTCCTGTGGGACTGGAAACTCTGGCTGCTACCATCGGCGAGGAGGCGGTGACATTGGAGGATGTGTACGAGCCGTACCTGATGCAGTTGGGATTTTTGACCCGTACCCCCCGGGGACGATGCGTTACTGCGCTGGCTTATGACCATTTGCATATCCCTTATGAGGGCCAAACCGCTTTTTCCATCGATTGAGCATTGGGAAAGTGCATAAATCTACAAAAAAATCAAAGAAAATTTTCATAAAGGATTGACAAATGCATATAGGTTGTGTATAATCCGTTTTGTGGTATTACCACATAATTCTATCAACCCTGCGTAACGACCAGACAACAATGTGGGCTTTCACGGGGCATTATCTAACCGAAGAGAGGTAAAATCAATGTACGAAGATAAGAATTTGGTTTGCAAAGAGTGCGGCAACGAGTTCGTGTTCACCGCCGGTGAGCAGGAGTTCTACGCTGAGCGTGGCTTCCAGAATGAGCCCCAGCGCTGCAAGGCCTGCCGTGACGCTCGCAAGAACGCCACCCGTGGCCCCCGTGAGTTCTTCACTGCTACCTGCGCCCGTTGCGGCGGTGAGGCTAAGGTTCCCTTCGAGCCCAAGTCCGACCGTCCCGTGTACTGCAGCGAGTGCTTCGCTCAGATGCGCAACGCCGAGTAAAATCAAACAAAGACCGGAGCTGCTTGCAGCTCCGGTTTTTTTGTGACAAGCAGGCACATCTGGACGGTAGCTTTGTCCGAAGGAATGAAAAATATTGGTTGGGGATTCCTCGAAACAATGGTTGTACACCGGCAAAAGGTGTGATATAATGTCAGTTACTGAATAAGGAGCGTGTCGAAATGATCACCCACGACGTACATATCCCCGAGGTCGATGCCCGCCGTTTGTTGGGCGCCGCCAGCGCTGACGCGGCGCTGCTTTATGTTTATATTCACTGCGGCAACGACCCCGCCGGAGCTGTGTCGGCGCTGCACCTGACGGAGCAGCGCTATGCCTGCGCTGCGGCTACGTTACGCCAGTTGGGAATGTGGCCTGAGGAAAAACGGTTGACTGTTGCCACCGGTGAGCGCCCCAACTACACCGAACGGGATGTACTGGAAACCATGGAACGGGAACCCTCCTTCCGCAGCCTGTACGGCGAGATTCAGCGGCGTCTGGGCAAGGCGCTGAACACCGAGGAATTGAAAATTTTGCTGTCCTTTGTGCGGTATCTGGGGCTGCCGGAGGATGTGATTTGTGTACTGGTCAGCTACTGTCAGGAGCGGGCCCGTCGGAAGGGCAGCCTTCGTAATCCCAGTCTGCGGACCATCGAAAAGGAAGCCTACGCATGGGCGGAGCGGGGCATCGACACTATGGAGGAGGCAGCTGCCTTCATCCAGTCCCAGAATATCTACCACAGCCGCCTGTCCAATCTGATGCGGATATTGCAAATCCGTGGCAGAGCCTTGACCGCCGCCGAGGAAAAATACGCAAAGGCGTGGCTGGATATGGGGCTGGAGGACGAGCTGCTTTCCATGGCCTATGAGCGTACCTGCCTGAATACCGGCGGTCTCAGTTGGGCGTACATGAACAAAATTCTGGCGCGCTGGCATCAGGCGGGTTTCCGTACCGCGGAGGATGTCCGTACCGGCGACCGGAAAAATACTTCCACCGAACGGCGGCTGGACTCGGACGAGCAAGCGGCCATTCGCCGGATGATGCAGGAGGGTTGATTTATGGCATACGACAGCGAAGTGATTCGCCGGGCGCGGGGGCGTCTGGAGCAGGCTCGTGCCGAGCGGGAATCGGAGAATTTGCGGCATCTGATGGATGCCTATGCCCGTGTGCCCCGATTGCGTGAAATCGACCTTGAACTGCGGCGGTCTATGACGGCAGCGGCAAAGGCGGTGTTTACGGACGGCGGTGACCCCAAGGGTGCTATGGAGCAGGTCCGTAAGGCAAATCTGGCCCTCCAGCAGGAGCGGCAGCTGCTGATTGAAAGCAATTTTGAAGAAGGCTATCTGGATGACAGCCCTGTTTGCGACCGGTGCGGCGGCAGCGGTTATGTGGGCGCGAGTATGTGCGAGTGCCTGCGGGAGCTGTGCCGTCAGGAGCAGAAGCGGGAGTTGACCTTCCTGAATGTGGGCAAGGAGACCTTCGATCAGTTCCGGTTGGATTATTACCCCGACCGGGTCGACCCGAATCTGGGTGTCAACATTCGCTCGGTGATGGAGCGGACGTTCCAGATTTGCCGCCGCTATGCCATGGAATTTACCGAGCGGTCCGGCAATCTGCTGTTTTCCGGCGACACAGGTCTGGGAAAAACCTTCCTGTCTGCCTGCATCGCCAGAGCTGTGGCGGATCGGGGATATTCGGTGATGTATGAAAGCGCCGGTCACCTGTTTTCTAAAATGGAGCGGGCTAAGTTTGGCGGCGACGAGGATGCCCGTAAGGAGACGGAGAAATACGGTCTGTGCGACCTGCTGATTGTGGACGATTTGGGCACCGAAATGGGTGGTCAGTTCACCACCTCCGCGCTGTATACTTTGATCAACGACCGGATTCTCAACGGCAGAGCCACCATTGTTTCGACCAATCTGACCACCGAGGAGCTGGAAAAACGGTATTCCGCTGCAATTGCTTCCCGACTCCGGGGTAATTTCCGCAGAATCGCCTTCATTGGCGAGGATATCCGGCTGAAGAAGAATCGGGGACTGTGATGACCGGTGTATTGTTTGATCTGGATGGTACGCTGCTGGATACACTGGAGGATTTGAAGGATGCAGTGAATGTGGCGCTGGACCGGTTCGGCTATCCACCCCGGACACTGGCAGAGGTGCGCCGGTTCGTGGGCAACGGCGCGGCACGGCTGATTCGTCTGGCCGTGCCGGTGGGCTCCAATCCTGAGCCGGTGCTGGCGGTGTTTCAGGAATATTACCGAAACCATTGTCAGGTGAAAACTGCCCCCTATGCCGGCATTATAGAGGTTCTTCGGGGGTTGGAGATGCCTGTGGCAATTGTGTCCAACAAACCCGATGCCGCTGTGAAAAAGCTGTGTGCGGATTATTTTCCGGGGATTTATGCCTTGGGTGAGAGCATTGATTGCCCTCGAAAGCCGGCGCCGGATATGGTGCGAAAGGCTATGGATGTCATCGGCGTGGACTGGTGCGTGTATGTGGGTGACAGCGAGGTGGATGTGGAAACAGCGCGAAACGCCGGCGTGCCATGCTTGAGTGTTCTGTGGGGATTTCGGGATGAAGAGGAACTGCGAAAAGCCGGAGCGAAGCATTTCTGCCATCGGGCGGAACAGCTTCCGGATCTGATTGCGTTACTTGACGGACAAGAGAAAATGTGATATCATACCCATTAGCCGCCGTTGTGGTGGAATCGGTAGACACAGGGGACTTAAAATCCCCCGGTAGCGATACTGTACGGGTTCGAGTCCCGTCAACGGCACCAAAAAACCGGATACCCCCTTTGGGGGGGTATCCGGTTTTTTGTGCCTGACGGGACTCGAAAGGGCGACACCAGTCTTCGGACTGGTGTAAAAAGTGTCCGGTGGACACTTTTTAGCCCGTGGGAGAGTCCCGCAGTTTCAAGACGCACCCTGTAAGGGTGTGGATTGAAACTGACGATGTGAGAATAGGCCTGCATGGGAGTTACTGAAAACCGGTGTGAGCTGAGTGGAATTGAGCGGATACCCCTCAAGGGGTATCCGGCTTTTTGACATCCGACGGAACTCGAAATAGGCAATGGTGAAGGCATTTTTTACGGCAATAAATACATTTTGTGGTAAAAATATTGTTGAAAAATGTCATCTGAATGAATATAATGTACTCATAATCGGTCCCGTCAGGCATTTGGGGTGCATTGGGTGGGACAGGAAACACTTTTTTCGCATGGGGGTGATGGCGCGAATATGAAATCATCATATCCTATCCTTCTGGTTGTGCTGGTGGTGTTGCTTGTGCTGGTGGCGCTGTTGTCACTCTGCACGGGCGTGTTTCATCTGTCCGCAACCGAGGTGCTGGAAGCCATATCTTCATACGTCCAGAAAGGCTTCAAAGCTTCCACCACGGCTGAAATCATTGTAATGAACGTGCGTATGCCCAGAATTATTACTGCGATTTTTGTCGGCGCCAGCTTGGCGGTGGCGGGAGCTGTGTACCAAAGCATATTCCATAATCCGCTGGTTTCGCCGGATTTACTGGGCGTTTCTTCCGGCTCGTGTATCGGTGTTGCCATATCCATATTGGTGGGATTGGGCAGTATGTTTAATATTCTGCTGGCGTTTATTGGCGGTATTCTGGCTGTGGGCATGACGGTCCTGATTCCCAACATCATGCGCAATAAATCGTCCACCATGCTGGTTCTTTCAGGTGTGATGGTAAGCGGATTTCTATCGTCGATTCTCGGTGTTATCAAATATTTGGCAGACAGCGAGGATAAGCTGGAAACCATAACTTATTGGCAGTTCGGCAGTTTTGCCCATACAAAATACGAAACCTTAAGCGCGGTGTTTCCCATACTCCTTGTGTCTTTTGCGGCGCTAATGCTCTTCTCCTGGCGAATCAACCTGTTTTCGCTGGAGGATTCGGAGGTTCAGACCTTAGGCGTAAATGTGGAGAAAGAACGACTTATTATCATTCTGTTTTCCACACTGCTGACAGCAGCTGCCACCTCGATAAGTGGTACTGTTGGCTGGGTAGGACTGGTGGTGCCCCACTTCGCCCGCATGATGGTCGGCGATAACACCACAAAGCTCCTCCCTGTATCGGCGCTGCTGAGTGCAGTCTTGATGATTGTGGTGGACACGATTTGCCGCAATATATCAGGCTTGGAAATCCCCATTGGCATTATCACCGGTGTGGTAGGCGCGCCGGTTTTTGCAGGCATCCTGGTACGTCAAAAAAAGAAAGATCAAGCACTATAAATATCATAAAGGAGATTAATGAAATGAAAAGAACCACTCGTGCAATCGCTTTTGTCCTTGCAATGTCTATGCTGCTGGTTTGTATGAGCGCCTGCGGCAAGGGCGGCGCTGAAAAAGGTCCTGACGCACCCGAAAACAGCGAGGTCACTATCGTTGATATGGCGGGCAACACCCTCACTCTGGAGAAAGCACCCACTTCTATTTTCTGCCAGTCTTCTATGTTTGAGCAGATTATCCTTGCACTTAATGCCGAATCTCTGCTGCGTGCTTCCAGCTACTCCCGCGATGGTGATCCGCGAAATCTCTGGTTCCAGACGCTGTATCCCCAAATCATGGATGTGGAGCCTGCCGGCGGTGACAAGCAGGGTATTACCAACGAGCTGCTTGTTTCCTACAATCTGGACCTGATGTTCGTTGCCAGTCAGGACCAGTATGAAGAGTTTATTGCCCTCGGAATTCCCTGCGTGGTTCTGGATATTCAGTCTATGGATGATCTTCTGAAGGCCATTGAGATTGCGGGCAAGTGCCTGGGCGGCAAGTATCAGGAGAAGGCGGAGAGCATCATTGCTTATTGTACCGATTTGCTGGCTGACGTAAAGGACAAGACAGCGCAAATCGCGCAGGAGGATAGAATTACCGCATACTTCATGGAAAGCCGTTATGCTTCCAGAGAGGCCACCCTGTACATGACCTGGGGAGCGGATTCCTTCCAGGTCAACTGTCTGAAAATGGCCGGCATTAACACCGTTGCAGACGATTTGTTCCAAGGCGGTGTCCGTGCGGAAATCACTACGGAGCAGCTCCTGCTCAGCGATCCTGATGCGATTGTGATTGGTGGTTTCTATGAGCAGACCAATTACGATGCACTCCTCCGGGAGGAAAACCTGCAAACTCTTTCTGCTGTGCAGAATAGAGAAATCTACCGCGCGCCGGTGGGTGCTTCTGAGTGGACCCGTATTGGCGTGGAGTCTTTCCTCCTGCCTTTGTGGTATGGTACTGAGTTCTATCCCGATTTGTACGCGGATACGGATATTGACAGCGTTGTGCGTGATTTCTACAAGAATGTTATGAGCATTGAACTGACTGAAGAATATCAGGCACTGATTCTGGCTGGCGCAGAGGGACCCCGTAAATGAGTGGGGAGTTAATTTCCATAAAAAATGTCTCCTTTCGATACAACAAAAAGCGACTGATTCTGGATGACATCAACGCGGAATTGACTTCCGGACAACTGGTTTCCCTGCTGGGACCCAACGGTGCCGGAAAGTCGACTTTGCTGAAATGCATTATGGGATTACTCCGCCCTTTCAACGGCAGGATTACCATTGGCAACAAAAATGTAACGGAATTGACATATCGTGAACGGGCAGCTATGGTGGCATATGTTCCGCAGCACAGCGCGGTGGTATTTGATCATTCGGTTCGTGATTATGTGGCCATGGGCTTGGCCAGCAGGTACCCGATGTGGAAAGCACCATCGGCAGAGGATATGAAAGAGATTAATCTGCATCTGGAAAGGATGGAGCTTACCTCACTTGCGGATGTACCTTTCCGTTCGCTGAGCGGTGGAGAGCAGCAAAAAGCGACCATTGCCCGCGCGCTTGCCCAAAAGCCTAAGGTGTTGCTGCTGGATGAACCGACCTCTGCACTGGATCTGGGCAATCAAAATAAGGTATTGCAGCTTGTAAAGAGCTTGGCCGGAGATGGATACAGCATTATTATGACAACGCACAATCCCAATCACCCCTTTGCCTTGGAGAGCGATGTGTGGATGCTTCACAAGAACGGCCAGCTTGCTTCCGGTATCCTTGAAAATACAATGACGCCGCAGAATATTTCGGCGTTATACGGGACTGAGGTGGAGGTTGTTGTCCTGCCGGAACAGAAAAAAACAATTTGCATTGCAAAATAGGAGCATGGAGCCACGTTGAGGTTTCACGCTGATGAACAGGGCATCTCCATCGGAGATGCCTTGTTTTTTGGATAATAATTTGCTGTACCGCAGTTGCGGTGAGGCGGGGGATGGAGTATAATGGGAATACCACGTCAGAAGGGGCGGTTGCATGAAAAAGAGATTCAGCCAGTTGGCGATTATCCTTGTTGCAGGAATTCTGAGTATGATTTTCGGGGGCGTTTTCGCGCTTTCCCAGCGGGTCAACGAGCCCATTTCCCGCGATGAGGCGCTGGCCTATTGCGGCACGTTCGATTGCTATCAGGTGTCCAGCAAGAATCGCTCCATTTGTTTTGAGGACGGAACGGTACTGTATGTGTATCCTTATACCGAAAACCGAACATTCCGGGATAAAATGCAGACCCTGGAGAAGGGAACTGTGCTGTATTTGTTGGTGAATCCCAATAATAACTGCGTCATTGAGATAAAAACCGATACCGAAGAGCTTATGAATTTTGAAGTCTCTCAGAAGGAAATTGACGCTTACGACAATTGGTATGTGGGAATCGGAGTTGCGGTTTGTCTGTGCGGACTGTTCTTTATTGTCTACGGCATCGGCGGTGCGGTTTACGAAAAACGGGAGCTGGCGCGACAGGCGAAAAATGACGAAGATGCGGAACGTCCGCCTTTGCGCGTGGCGAATCCTGATGTCAAACGCAGAATTTTGCTGGAGACTTCCGTTGATGGGTATCAGATTTGCTATCGTCGTGTGAGGCGTGTCAATGAGCTGGTGGTCAACGGCATGGTCTACGACGAAAAAAGCGGACTGATAGAATATCCTCACAGGCTGAGTGTGACCCTTGAAGGGCATCGCATCGAAGCCGGTTTGAATCAGGCCGGCAACAGCTACATCCGGTTCGACGGCAAGCGAATCGCAGGAAAGATACGGTGGATCTGATGGGCCGTTTGCTGGAGCTGGTTTTTGAGGTTTTCTTTGAAGGACTTGTGGAGCTGGTTGGCTATGTATATATAAAGCTGATGACGATGATTGTGCCGGAGAAGGCAATATCGGAGCGGGTGAAGCATGGTCTGAAGGTGGCAGTTACGACATTTTCCGCAATTTTGATGATTGTGCTGATTGTGGGATTGATTTTGCTGATTCAAGAGGACCCGGGCATCAAAAATATCGGAAGATATATGACATGGATTCCGTTGGGTATCATGGGAATTCAGGTGGGACTGGGCATTCTTGTGAAGTTCCTCAGCCGTGGGAAAAAAACAGATAAGGGCGTACTGCCAAGCGGCAGTACGCCCTTTTTGAAAATGGTTATTCAACACACGGCAGCAGAATCGTCTGACCGACAGCAATCTGGTCGGCATCCTCGATGCCGTTAATGGCGAGAATAATCTTGATATTTGCGTTGTAATCAAGATTGTTTGCCGCGCAGATTTTTGAAAGACTGTCGCCGGCAACCACGGTGTAGCTCCGGAACGTCACGGCGTTGCTCTCCGGTGCCGCTTCAAGGAATGCCTTCAAAGCATCAATCAGCTCCGGATTTTGGAAAGCGACTTCGCTGTGCTCCAGCATTTCGAGCAGTTCAGCGGCAACGGTCTGTTCGTTGCTGTCCAGAAGATAATTTGCCAACAACTCCTGCAGTTTTTCGATGGCATCGGTCTGGTTCTGGATGATGTTGTGCTGCTTGTCCAGTTCCGCCTGTTGACCGGCAATTTCATCCTCTTGGTGCTTCATACCTTCCTGATGATTTGAAACATCCGCGAGAAGCGCATTCTGTTTTTTGAGCTGCTTTTCATACTTCCCATTCAGCGAAATGGAGAAGAAGGTAAGCAATACTGTGGCAATGCAAAGCAGCGTAATGAAGATGTTGGTGGTTCTGGAGGTGGCGGCAGGAGCCGGCTCCTCCTTCTTTACCCGAATTTGCTCAATCTTGATGGGCTTACCCACGTCGTCATAAATATAGTAGCCCTTCAGCTTCTCGATGCGACCGTTTTTCCACTGGAAAAAGCCACGCAGATTTTGAATGGGGTCGATGACATAGGCAACCTGAAACGGAAGATTAAAGAAGTTCTCCTGAATGAACATGTCGTAGTTGGACAGAAAAATACCATAGTTGGGGTGCGTGTGCTGCCAACCGATTATTTTTTTGTCCGGATAACACTTTTCATGCTCAGAGTGAATGTAGTCCCAGGTTTCGTGAGTGAATGTCAGGGTGGACGCAGAGGCGTCGGTGTACTTCGCCTCGATGTACTCAGAAATGACAACGTGTGTTTTGCCGTGTTCCTGACAGTACTCTCCGAGAATGATGCTTCCCAGCTCCTTGCTGGTGTCGGAGACGGCCAGTTTCTCAAGGGCTTTATACACATCCTGCTTGATGTAGACCTTTACATCGTCGGTCTCAATTTCTCCGAAGGTCAGAAAGTTCAGGGGGAGCTGCACGCCACCGGATTCTTCAATATCCTCGTCCTGAATTTCAATTTCGAAATCGTTGTCCAACATCAGCACCTCCCAGTGCTTAAAGTATGGCGGAAACCACAACCACGTACAGAATTATGGCCACAATGACAGCGGTGGAGCTAACACCGCTATGCTTGGCGATGAATTCGGATCTGGAGGGCTCACTCATTTGATCAGCCTGCTGGGCCAGAGTTTCAAGATATTTCATATAGATGAAGTTGGCGTAGATGCCAAACACAATATAGCCGATGAAGGCCAGCGTACTGAGCCATTCCAATCCGAGGGAGGAAATAAAAGCGAGGATCAGCATGCCTGCGCCATACGCATACATTTTTCTGTATACCAGCCAGTACGGTGCCACCAGAAATGCCGGCCAGTTCCAGGAGGTTTGCTTGTTTTGAGACTTTAGCATCTGAAATTTGGGGACATAGTAATCCAATTTGGTGCCAATCAATTGTTGCATGGTTTGGCTGATTCCGGATGCCTGATAGGGATTCTGGGTCTGATAGGGGTTCTGGGACTGGTAGGGGTTCTGGGACTGGTAGGGATTCTGAGTCTGGTAGGGGTTCTGGGTCTGATAGGGATTCTGAGTCTGGTAGGGGTTCTGGGACTGGTAGGGGTTCTGGGTCTGATAGGGGTTCTGAGGCTGATAAGTATTCTGTGGATTGACGTAAGCATAGGGATTGGTATTTGCGGGGTTGGCCTGGGTATAAACAGGAGCCTGTGGGGCAGGCTGAACCGCGGAAACCAGTCTGTTGCCGCATTGTGTGCAGAACGAAACGCCGCTGGCATTACGGGAGCCGCATTGCGTGCAGAAAACAGCACCGCCATTATCGTCGTAGTTCATTTGAGTCGCTGTGACAGAAGTGGACGCGTTATCCGCTGCTTTGATGGTGCCGAGACAGCCGAAGGTGGTGCAACCCTGGTTTTCTACCCAGCATTCCTTGTGATGGGGCATGTCACACTCGCTGCATACGATGACATCATCGTCGGAGTTGAATTCCGTTTTGCAGAAAGGACAAATCTTGCCGGTATAGTTACTCATTTTCGGTCACTCCTTCGTCTGCATCAATAATAGGCTCATCGGCAGGCTCATCGGCAGGCTCATCGGTAGGCTCGCCCTCCGTGTCGGGGGTGTCCTCAGAATCGGTGGGGAGTTCGGGCTTGGAAATGATTCCTGCTTCGGTCAGGTCATTCTTCAGGTTCTGGATTTCCAGCGACTGGGACCACAGCTGCTGCTGCATTGTGGACAGCGCCTGATTTGCGCTGGCGATTAATTTGTCCTGTTTTTCTTCCAAATCATTCAGCTTGTTGTTGGTGGAAATGTTGGCGAAAATCAAAAACACGACAACAATGGACAGAAGGGAAACCAGCAGACTGCTGATGCTGAAAGAGGATTTTGCTGCCGGTGCAGTTTCCTCCTCGTCCTTGACCGCATCGACGGAAATCTGCGTGCCGGTTTTATCATAAATGTAAAAACCTTTGCATTTTTCAATGTTGCCGTTAATCCAGAAATAAAAGCCTTCGATTTTCTGGATGGGGTCCACCACATAGGCAACCTGATAGTCCTCAGTAAAGAAGTTCTGGTGAATGAACTTATCATATTCAGACAGGAAAATACCAAAATCAGGGTGGGTGTGAATCCAGCCCACAATCTTTTTGTTCTTATATTTTTTGTCGATTTCCTGATGAACGTACTCCCAGGTTTGGTGGGTGAAGGTCAGGGTGGTGGGTGTACCCTCGCAGTATTTCGCCTCAACAAAGCCGCTGATGACAATGTTGGTTTTGCCAAATTCCTCGATGATGGTACCAATCAGCATACCGCCACTTTCATTGGTGGTTTTGTTTTTGGTGAATTTATGGATTTGCTTATATACTGCCTGAGAGATGTAGATGTTTTTGTTTTCCTCAACCCGTTCGCCCACGGGAAGGATGTTCTGGGGCAGCATATTATCCGGAATTTCCACTACCGGGGCTTTTTTGTTCTGCTTTTTCGTTTTCTTTGCCATGGTCTCACTCCCATATATCAATCTCGAAATCGGATCGTTCGCTGGGGTCATACTGCAAGGTTGCGTTAATCTTTTTTTGCTTTATCAATAAACCGAGCAATACAGCATTGCCCACAAGGGACACAACCGCAATCAGGATCGCAATATAGGTGATTGCAGGCGTCCGGACAACAATCTGCCGGTCGGTTTTATTTTCAGGGTTACTTTCGGGTTTGGTCGGAGCCTGGGTGGGGGGCGCATTGTCCGGCACTTCAATCTTATCCACGACATTTCCGCTGTCGTCCAGCTCGATGCCCAAAGACTGAAGGTACTGGCAGACTCTTGTGATGGGAATGGCAAGACCGATGCCCTCGCTGTCCGACATTTTTAAGGTGTTCATTCCCAGCACCTGACCGTTGTCATTGAGCAGGGGACCTCCGCTGTTGCCCTGATTAATAGGGGCGTCGATTTGAATGTAGGTCTGGTCGCCAATTGTACGCTCTTTGGCGGAAATGCCACCCTTTGTGAGGGTATAGGCCATGCCCTTGGGCGCGCCAATCGCATAGATATCATCGCCGGTTTTCATGGTGGAAAGGTCAGCGATATCCAGATAAGGAAAGGCTGCATCCTTGACAATCAGCACAGCGATGTCTTCGTATTCGTTGATGCCAAGTACGGATGCCTGATACTCAGCTCCACCGTAAGTTGCCACGGTGATGCTTTTTTTGTTTTCAATCACATGGGCATTGGTGACAATGCAATTCCCGCCAACGGCAAAGCCGCTGCCCAAGGCATTTCCGGAATAGATAACAAAGACGGATTCGTATGCTTCTTCGGCTTCGAAGCCGATGGCGTTTGCTGATAAAATGGAGGCGAATAATACCGCACTCACAATTATCAAAGAGAGTAACACTTTGATTGCTTTCACGATATTACTCGCCTCCTGATTCATTATTTGGTATTAAACACAAGGACCGAATTGCCGATGGCGATTGCATCGCCCTGACGCAGCACGTGACGGGTCGTCTTTTGACCGTTGACGATGGTGCCCATGGGGGTACCGCAGTCCGTAAGCACATACTTGCTGCCTTCAAGGTTGATGTCGCAGTGGTGGGGTCCAACAAGCTTATCCTTGAACAAGACAATGGTATTCTTGCCGTTGTTGCCGATGCTGGTGGTTCCTGCAAAGACCAGATACTCCTTGCCCTCGAACTCGCCGCGGATGACCTTCAGCCAAGCAGCCTTGGCGAACTGCTCCAGCAGACCGACACCCACGCCAATCAGGATGCCCATGATAACAATGGCGACACCTCTGGCGACCACATCATCGGGGATGACATCCACGATATAGTTGAACAGGAAGCCGCCTGCGAAGGCGCCCACCGTACCGCCCAGAGCGCAGAACAGAATACGCTTCTTTTCGGGCTTGATAAGACCGACGGATACACCAATGCCAAGACCCATGATTGCCCAGCCTAAGCCACGGACAAATGCGGCTGTCATTTCCTCCGGATCATCAGAGAGCATTTCGCTGTACATCCACTGTGCCAGATAGCCGCTGATAAAGCCAATGGCCAGAGATACACCGGCACCAATCAGGGCGTACTTGAGTGCCTTCTCCTTGGAGCCGTAGTAGACACCTTCACCGATGCCCAGGAACAGACCCACAAACAGGGCGATGACGGCGGACCACATAGCGGTACTGGTTTTGGTTACGTCACCCAGTGCTTCAACCAGAGTGTCTTCGTTAGAGTTGTATTCATTGACGTAGACATCGTACAGAGCTTCGGTGGCCTTGTCGTCGTACTCGAGGTAATCTTCCAGATGACCCTCTGTGGAAGTGGACATATCATCGCTGTACAGGAACTTAGTGAAGGCGGCTTCATCGTCGTAGTCTTCACCGTTCTGCTTGCACCATTTCTGGAAGTCCGCATCGAACTTGTCGTAAGCGGCATCTGCTTGTGCTTCGTATTCGTAGTATTCTACCAATTCGGAGTGACCGCAGAGAGATGCGGCGGTGACGTCGCTGGTAAGGTTGTCATCGGTCAGCTCAGAAATGCCGAATCCGACAAACGCGCCAATCAGAGCCCAAAGCAGACCCTTTACCAGAACGGTTTTGAAGTTGACCTTCTTACCCTTGACTACGCCACCATGGGCTACGGTCTGCATCCGCTGGGTGGTGGGCACGAATTCGATTCCAGCCAACTCTTCGGCGGTGATTTCAAAGTCGTTTACGTCCGCCGGAGGAACCTCGAGCGCAACATTTTCGTTGAACTGTGTTGCCTCGACCTCGGGCTCTTCGGTAACAACAGCGCCGCTTTCGTCAAAGAGGTCAATGTCAACCACCTCTTTGGAGGAGGCATAGTCGGCGATATACAGATTGATATTGCCAACAGGGAACAGATGCTTGTTCTCCATTGCCCATTGTGCCGCGTCCGCGCACAGGGGGCTGTAAGAGTTCCAGGACTTGTACTGAATCATATCACCAATGTTGATGATAATGTCGCTGAGGGATTCGCCGGCACCCCAGATATCACCGATGCAGATTTGACCGTCACGGAAGTTCGGGTGCCAAATCGGGGTGAGAATCTTGCAGATGGGCTTGTAACGGGGGTAGTCGGCGTGCAGCGTGATTTCGATTTCATGCCGCCCGAGGGTTTCGATTCTGCCATCCGGCAGAATGTAGATGCCGTTCACAAAATATGTAACATGATATTTCTCCGGGGGTTCCTCACCGACAGGAGTTACGATGATATTTTTGTGACCGGCAAAGTCCTTCTTTACCTGCTCATAGTCAGAAAGAAGGCGTCTCATTCTTGCGGTCATTCTGATGCATCTCCTTAATTGATTACAGTCCTTCGAAAATCTCTGCTTCGTCGGCGGTGAATTCGTAGTAGGTCGTATTCATGCCGACTCTGCCACCCAGGATGTGCAGCAGGGGGATTCCGATTTCGAAGGGTGTTTTGTCGAGATAATCTTCGTCACCCTTGATAGAGTGAATACTATCAAAAGTCATTTGGGTGCCGCACTTCGGGCAGGTCAGCATATGTCCTTTCAGCTTATGCACGGGGGTGAACAGATCCTTACATTCGCCGCAGGCGCATTTTGCTGTGGTGGCGATATCCCGGTCAAAGTCTACAACGGCTTTTTCGCCGAGCTCCTTCCGGACCTCCGCCAGCAGCTCACGAAGGGTGATGGTTCTGACTGACCATGGCTTTGTGACGATTTTCTCATAGGTGTCGTGGCTCATGCAATCCTCTTTGCACTGGTATTCCACAACATAGGAGTCGTGGGTCAGTCCGTTGAAGACATAACCCTTGCCGGCCAGAGTGGGGAGATTCCGGTCTGCGTGGAGCAGCTTGAGCATTTCCTGAACCTGAATACCGGCGATAATGGAGGAAGAGGTGGGAGTGGTGGGGATTTTGCCGGATGCCATCTGCTCGTGGGTGAGCAGCGCACAGGATTTACGCTTGTTAATCAGCATCCAGTCCGTTTCGGTCATGGTACATTCATAGCATGCACCATGACCGGGAATGAACACACGGGCAAAACCGTTCAGTGCTTCAATTGCGCCGTCAATCCAGGGCTTATCCACCTTGTAGCAGGACTGATTGATGGAAAGACGGGCTTCCCGGTTATCCAGACCGCCGAGGACCACGTTCATTCTGCGGAATACGCCCAATCCAACATCATCGATGATATTGGCAATGAAGGCCTTTGCTTTCACATCGGGATTCATTTCTGTGGCGCGCTCTGCCGCGACTTCCGCTTTGTAGCGACCCACATCCTTTGCGCGGTACAGGACGGAACGGGTAAGATTTGTGCTTTCAATCGCGTCCATGTCGTAGATAAGGATACGGCCAATACCCAGCAATGTCAGATTCTTGATTAGCTCATTACCGATGGCACCGGCACCTACGACCATGATGGTGGCATTCTTCAGCCGCTCCTGATCCCACCAGGGGATCAGTCTGAGCCGGCTGTAGCGATCTTCTTCAAAGTCGGAAGTTTGCAGTTCCAGAATACTGTTGTCCATTACAGCGCACCGCCTGCCGTGATTTCCGGCTGCAGACGCAGGACGTCGCCGTCCTTGATGCCGGCTTCACGCAGAGTTTGAGCCTCGAGCAGCTGTCTGCCGGTAACCTTGTGGATGAACTTGTAGCTGATGGGGTTGCCATCGGGACCGATGGAGGGCAGCTTGATCTTTTCGACCAGCTTCACCATGATAATGCCGCACTTGATATCGTCAGGCAAACCGACCTTTTGCTCTTTGTTGCCGGTGGCATCGACGATAACAACATTTACTTTTGACATGATTATTCTCCGTTCTTTAATTAGTCGTTGAACTCGTACATGACTTCCAGACCCTTGTCGGGGTGGTAGGTCCAGCTGACTTTGTATTTGCTGTTGGATTCAGTCTGCTTGCCCTGACTCCAGGTGGTGGAGGTCATCTTTTCGTAGACGGCATCAGAGAAGCCCAGGTCCTTGTTGATTTTCTGAATCTGCTCGTCAGCGGGGGACATGATGGTCAGATACTGGTCAACGGTGATGTCATCGCTGTCGGTATTGTAGGGGTTGGTGTCAATCTTGATGTAGGAGCCGTCGGAAGCAATGTCGCACCATACCTCGGAGCTGATGCTGGAGTACATATCACGGAAGCTCTGACGCTTGGGACCAATACCGCCGCCACCGCTGGAACCGGAGCCGCCGCCGAGGGAGGAAACTGCGATAATCACAACGACCACTGCAGCTGCAATGCCGGCAATAATCAAGCCTTTCTTCTTCTTGTTCTGCTGGGGCTGAACGGAATTGTTGTACTGGTAGATGGCTTCGTTGGAGCTGTTGTCAACGGCAAGACCGACTCTGTGACCGCAAACGGGGCAGAAGTCCTGACCAACCTGTAGCTCGTTGCCGCACTTGGCACAGAAGTTCTTTCTGGGGGCCTGGCTGGCGGTTCCACAGTTGGGGCAGAAAGCCTGACCGGGAGCCAGAGGTGCGCCACAGTTGGTGCAGATTGCGGAAGGAGCGGGATTGACAGGGGGTACGGGAGGAACGGGGTTTACGGGAGTGACGGGGGGTGCGGGGGGAGTGTTTTCTACGGGCTGGGGAACATCGGGCTGCTGAGCGCAGCCGAAGGTGGTGCAACCGCCGTTCTGAATCCAGCAGCCGGCGTGATGGGGGATGCCGCAATCGGGGCAAACCGTTACGGAATCAGTTTCCTTGATTTCTGCTTTGCAGACGGGACAAATTTTACCGATGTTGTTTTCCATAATAAAATCCTCTCTTTCTTTGATTAACGGTATAGTGTATATGTGCGGTTGTTTTTGTAACAGTAAACTTTGATGGTGTCGTAGTCGACAATTTCAAAACGGTATACTTTCGCGAGTTCTTTATGGTCGGCATTTGTATAAATGTAAGTCATATTCCGAATGTCAAAGTATTTTGTTCCGCTTGGTTCAGATATCCATGGTAAGGTGTATTCCGTGTTTGTGCCACCATCACTTCTCTCGATGAAACTAATATAATAATCGTCGTAATAAGTAGTCCAATAGCCCCTCAAGAAATAGGTAATGGCACCATCTTGCTCGGCCATATCCTGCACAAAGCCCAAAGACCAGCACTGACGCATAAGCGTTTCGTTTTCACAGAAAAGATCCTCATAGCCAACATAGTCGTAGTCTGTTGCCAGCAGATTAAACAGTTTCAACAAAGTGGAGGTATCTTTATAGGAAGAAGGCAACATTTTCAGCATAATCTTAACATTTTTGGACGCCGCTGTTCCGTACCACCCATCATGCCAGTACAAAGCGTCGTCGTGCGCGTCCAGATAAAGCAAGATTGTAGAGTAGAACATTTCGTATTGACTGCTACTAAGTTTGACGGTTTCGGAGAACGTAAATGCAGCAGTTGTTGTAGAAGAGCCTAAGGCATGGGCTTCCCAAAGCATAATTGTTGAAAGTACTTCGGATTGACTTTCCTTGTAATCTCCCAACTCTACATAAAGCTGATATGCTTCTTTATACTTTTTCGCATTTTGGTAATGATCTGCTTTGCGATACTTCGCTTCCAGTATCTGGGTACTACTATCGCTGTAATTACCTAAAACGGAGAACATTTGAATTGCTTCATCAAACCTTTGGCTGTTCATGAGGGCCACGGCCTGCTGATAACGAGTTTCCAGCGCCATTTCAGCGCTGTTTGAGTAGTCGCCCAGGTAGATGAAAAGTTCATGGGCTTCTTCGAATTCCTGATTATTCAGCGCAGCGGTGGCTTCCTGATAAAGACATTCCTTCACCATGACTTCGCTGTCCTTGAAATTGCCCAAATCCCAGAATAACCAGTAAGCTTCATCATAATTACCGTTATCCAGAGCCTCGCAGGCTTCCTGATATCTGGCGTTGGGGATGCCGTAGAATAGTACAAAACTGCAGATAGCCAAAAGGGAGACAACAGCGGCAATGGTGATGATAATTGTTTTCTTTCGCTTTTGTTTCCGCAGTTCATCTTCCTGCTGGAATTCCATCCATGCCTTCTGTTTCTCCTGCTCCTGACGGACCTCTTCTTCAGCACGGCGAATTCGTTCAGCCTGCTCCAGACGGGCCTGTTCTTCCGCGGCGAGCCGTTGCTCCAGCTTGGCGCTCAGCGCTTCCGGATTCAAGGCGGAGGTCAAGACTTCCTTGGTACAGCCGCAGGACTGACATGCTTCGTTGGCTCCGTCATTCACAGAACCGCAGGTGCAGCGCCAGTAGTCATCGGTATATTGCGGAACGTACATCGCCTTGGGCGTTGTTTCGCGGGCGTATTCCGCAACCAGATCCTTGTTCTGCAGGTGCTGGTTCAGGGGAATTGGTGCGGGCATGACCATTGCGACATCGCCACCGCTGCCAATTGTGCCGTCCGCAAACAGGATTTTCTTAACGGCTACCTGAATCTTTCTCGCAGTTTTATTCGGCAGTTCGATGGGGTTGGTCTGACCAAACTGGGAATCTCTTCCGGTGTGCAGATCCAGATACTGGAAGGGGACAGGATCGCCCAAATCTGCGCCCCAGACATCCTGACAGGCGATTTCAATCAGGACGGCCGTGATGGGCTTGTCTGTGATGCTCCTGAAGATGCAGCGGGCAAACAGCTTGTCCCTTCTCCGGTCAATAATCAATGCTGTGTTTTCCAAAGCGATGGGACAATCCTTCAGGAAAACCAAATCCTTTGATTCGTAAAGGGTTTCGATTGGTTTTTGGTTGGTAGAAGGATTGGATTCTGACGGGGGGACGGGAGCCGCGGGAGCTGCGGGTGCAGCCGGTTGCGCCATTACCGGAGGCGCGTCCGGGCGGATGACTTCCTTGATTTGCCCGGTACAGCCGAAGGTTGTGCAGCCTTGATTGGCTTGCCAGCAGCTCAGGTGATGGGGCATATCACAGGTGTTGCAGAAAACGACTGTGTCGTTTTCGGTCAGGGGTGTTTTGCAATAGGGACAGGTTTTGCCAATGTAACCATTCTGGTTCATGTCTTTCAACCTCTCATTCCATTTTGCCGTTGGGTAAGCAAATACCGCAAGGGCTATATTCGCCGCTTTCAAACTCTCCGTTTGTCATTCGGTGAACATTGTCTTTGTCTTTCACAAAAATGCACTCTATTCTGTGATACTTGTTGCCGGTAGAAGTGAGGTAATACTCTTTGTAATAGTTCTCTTTCTTCTGACCGGAATGAAAAATTGCTATGCCTATAATGAATACAATCGCAACCGCGGCAACAATACAGACCGCCTTCCACTTTTCTTTGAGGAATGTGCTGATTTTATTGACCGGGCTTTGGCTGAGGATGTAGTGGGTAAATTCGTTGGCTTCATGCTCCTCAATCACATCTCTGCCGAGGATGGGCACCGAGGACAAATGGTCGCAATAGATATGACCCTCCTCATGGGCCAGCACCAGACGTTTCTCATTGTCCAAAGAATACCACCTGTATAGCAGGTGGTATTCTTTGGACAATGAAATGCCCCGGCTCCAAGGAGCCGGGGCGTGGTGCGGTTAAGTGTCAACGTCGCTTAGAATACCTTGAATCTCATTATAGTACAGCAAATCATCAGCATCTGCCGGTGCTTTGCGTTTGTATGTATAATCCTGAGGGTCAATGGGTTCATTCCAAAACAGTTTTTCGTACAGCATCAGGTACATGGCGTAATCCTTTTGGATTGCTTCGTCCTTTTTAAGCAGCTTCACCACATAGCCGTCATTTGGCATGGAATTGGTTTTGTGGGGAATCGCGTTTATCAGCGCTTTATGCACCCCGACACACAATAATTCAACAAAGAACAGCGTCATATAAAAGGAATCCAGAAACAGCAATCCAAAGCTGAGCAATGTGAAAAGAATGTTGGCAAATACACCACCCAGATTATAGGCCTTAAAGCGAACGGTGTGGCTTTGCTTCGGAATCATGATACATTGTCCACTCAATGCGCTTTTCCAGAAAATCTGGAACTGATTATGGACGTTTTTGACAATGTTCAGAGGTCCAAGCTGAAGCCGCAGCAGCTTATAGCCGCTGACGGCTCCGCCGATAAAATGACCGCCTTCATGCGCGACCAGATGAATGGCCGACGCCAAGAGGAATAATCCAACGGCAATCACAATATCCATACCGGAAAAACGCCCCTTAAGCCACAGGAATACAATGGTTGCCGCGATATTCAACAGCGTCAGGACAGCTTTTAGTGTTTTCATGTAAACTTCCTCCATGTATTCCAACTCCACAAAAGCACTTCAACCAGAGCTGCAGGCAGCTCTGATGAAGTGCTTTTGCGAAGTGAATTACATTACGGCAGGATTACTCAGCTTTAATGCTGGAGTCGGACTGCTGCAGCAGCCACATCACGGGATCAGTCACGTTCTTGCCCTGGTAGCGCTGGCCCTCATGGTTGTGACCAAGAGCGCTACAAGTGAAGTATCTGACAGTCTTGAACTTGGCTTCGGCGGTACGCACGAAGTTACCGGCACCGTAGTCCTCCAGGAAGTTACGGCAAACGGCATCGCGGGCATCGGCGTAGCTCTTGCAGGTTTCAGCGTTGTCAGCCAAATACTGCTGAGCAGCGGTGGGACCAATCTTCTCTTCCAGAGTGGGGATATCGGCCTTGTTGATGACCACGGCAAGATTGCGGTTCAGGGTATCCTTGTCCTTCAAGCCGAACATCTTTTCCAGATTGATCAGCATGATGTTCAGAATGTCATCAAAGTCCTTGGAGCTTGCGCCATAAGAATTCAGATCCAGCTTATCCTCTACGTCCATGGCGAACTGACTCAGAGTCAGCGGGTCAATGATGAAGATGAAGCCGTTGGCGTAGCTGTATGCCAGATTGTGCTGCACATCGCTGCTGCTGGAGAACATTTCGCCGGAAATGTCGTAGATGTAGATACGGCGACCGATTTTCTCGTTGGGCAGTCTGAGCATCAGCTGGTATGCGGTCAGGGAGTCCAGTTCCGTCTTCATCAGACGAACGCCCTGATTGAGGGAGCGCATAGCCAGAGCATGGTCCTTTTCCTCGGTTTCGGAGATGAAGCTCATTTCCCAGTTACGGGCAGGGGCGACATCGGACATCAGCTGGTCGATGGCCATGTTGATGAAGCAGGTCTTACCAACAGAGGGACCGCCGATGACGGGGAATGCATACTGACGGCTGGCGGTATCGCCGGACAGGGCAACGTCACACTCGGGGCAGTAGGCCTTGAGCTGACCACGGCCGTTGAGGAAGGTCGTGGGGAGTTTTGTTCCGCAAAGGCAAGTACGCTTCAGAATGCCGTATTTACCGGGAACCAGCTTGGTGTGCTTCTGACCGCATCCCGGACATTCATACACCGGAATGAGGAAGGAAGCCTGACAAGAAGGATTGGGACAAGCGTTCTTGATCTTGTTGATCATGATGTAGATTCTGTCAACAAGCCACAAAAGGCTGAAGCCCAGGTAAATGAGGGCGAAGAACAGAAACAGTACTGCGACGTGGGCCATAGTCGTGAACAGGGTGATCAGACTACCAAAGGAAAAAATGGAAATTGCTGCAATCAGGTTCATACCACCGCCGATGGTGAAGCAACCCTTCTCGCGAGCGATAAAGAACTGGTCTGCTGCGGAGTGCAGGTTTCTCGACCAGGATTCTTTAATGGTGTTCCACAGATCCGCATAACCCTTTCCGAAGAAATAACTTACCCTTGCGGGTTGTGTGTTTGCCATGACAAACCTCTCCTTTCTCTATGCGGTTATGCTGTTATCCAGCGGAAACCGGCTGACGGTTACTGTCGAATACATTGTGCTTGAAAGCAAGAATGTAATTCTTGATGGAGTGATAACCGCCGATGATAGCGCCACCGTAGAAGATGATCGCGCAAATGACCATGACTACGATGATTGCGATAATGAGACCGATAATCCAACCGCCATCGTCATCGCGACCGACAAAACAATTTCTCTTTGTGTTCATTTTTTAGAACCTCCTGTTTTTATTTTTTGTGGAAAAGATTGCCTAATTTTTGTGAAAGTCCCTCTTTACGACGAACTTCATCAAACAAATACTCACAGCGGTCACTGGGGATATCCTGAATCATGAGGTGGCGGATATCCCGCAGTTCGTCATCATCAAGTGACCGCATATAGCGAATGACAGGCTTGTACAGCTCTTCTGCCGCCTGATCGCTCTTTTCGGCTGTGACCAGATAGATACCGGTCCAGCTCAGGAAACGCTTCCAGCGTTCTGTCTCTTTCTTCTCCATTTTCTTAATGATGGAGATGTAGTCATCCACGAAATTGGAGAAGTGACGGCTGTTATAGAAGATTTTCATAAAGGCAGGAACGTCCTCTGCTACCTTGATGATGACAAAATACTCGTCAAAGTAGTTCTTCAGATAAGCCTCATAATCGGACTTATCAAAGGAATCCAGACTGATACCGGCTTTCTCCAATTCTCCGGACAAGGACACAGGTCTTTTGCGCTGTGCGTTGTCGGAAGTCAGCATTTCGCCGATATAGACGGCCTTAATCTTCTCCAGACCGGTTTTGTCCACCTTTTCTCTCAGCTGACCAACCTGCTGCAGGAAGGACCGGTCCATTTTGGAGAGGGTCTTAACACTGCACTGGTTGATGGTGTCGGTCAGAAGCTTGATTGTGTCGCTGTCGCTGATGAGGGATGGACCAATCTTGCGCATAATGTCAATCGCAACATCCTCGCGGTTCTTGTCGTCAACATTATTCAAACATGCATAAATCATGGGGTCGATTGCAAATCCGGCGTTGGCGGCAATGCGGGAGCGCTGATTGTCGTAGAAACGCCAGAATTCGTCCTCAGGACTTCTTGCCAAAGCGATTTTTCGTGCGCACAGTCTTGTGGCGATGGGGGCTGCGCCGGGGCTTTCCAGCAGCAGCCGCTCAAACTGGTTCAGCTGCTTGTCGGTTAAAGAATCGGTAACCTCGACGTACTTGTTGCACAGCTGTTCCAGCCGTCCGGCATCATTCAGTGCCTTGGTGAAAACAGTCAGCACGTTATCAAACAGCTCCGGATTTTCGGCGGTAGCCAGCATAATCTCCACCATTTGCTTTTCGCAGTCCTTGATGTGCGTGATGTTTTTCAGCAGAATCAAGAACAGCTTGGAAACCGGTTGACCGTTGGTCAATCCGCCGGTGAAGGGGTAGCTTTGGAGCAGCCAGGTCGTGTAGAAGCTGTTGGTGAAGGGGTTGCCGTGGTCTGTGAGGTACAGCAGCAAATGCTCGACACTGCTTGCCGTGTTCATATAGTCAAGATACTCACGGTACTGCTGCGGCGCTTCGTTTTTCACAGCTTCTACAAGCGCTTCCAGCGCCGTACAAGGTTCGCCAGCTTCACCCGCGTACTGATAGATGGTGTCCGTAAACAAATCATAAAGGGTGAAAATCATGAAGCTGGAATACTTACAGACGAAGCCCCAGAACAGGGGAAGCGCGTCGGGCTCAAGCAGCCAGTTGTTTTCCTGACACTTGACCAGAAGCTTGCTGCCTACGTCGGAATTGTCGGATTCCGAACAGTATGTAGTACCAAAGGCGATGACGGCCTTCAGATTTTCCGGCGTGTACTCAAACTCATCGTTTTTCAGCAGATGGTAGTACAGATAGGCATTTTGCAAATCGCCGTTGATTTCGCTGAAGTCGGTGGAGTCGACAAAGGCGCCGAAGGAATCCACTTCCTCGCAGTCGAAGGTGATGCTGGCAGCCATAGCCTGGGCGTAGCTGTTGGGGGTGATGCCCTGGGTCATGTGACCGCCGAGAAAATCCATTACAACATGACGGTTGCTCTTGCACTCGGTGGCATAATTGAAGTAATTCGCATCCGGTCTTACGCCGATAAGATGGAAATTCAGACCCTGTTCCTTTGCCTTGGCAGAGCGCATGGATTCATGATCGCCGATATAGGTGTTGAACATGAATTTCTTCGCAATTCGGGAGGGCAGGATTCTCTGAACCGCCGCAGACCACAAAACCAGATTCTCACGGGAATCGTTCAGGTAGAACGGAACGCCGGCATCCCGGGCGGCTAAAATCATCGAAATAAGCTGAGCGAATTCGTCTTCCTTGTCAAAGAGGAATTCATTGATCTGGTCATCGTTAATGACGGATGCATACTCCGAAATCTCCAATGGCGGCAACGGCGGAACTGGAGAAGGCGCGGCTAATTCTTCGCTGGTCATCGCGGTTTTGATGTAAGGTTCTGCAAACAACTCTGCAGGCCGGCAGGGCAAATCGTCAATATCGAAAACCAGCGCATAAATAATGTAGTTTCCGAATCTGCCGGAATAGTCCTTTCCGAGATATGTGGACTGGGCCACACATCCGCGTCCTGTGGGGAGAATAAAATAGGAGAACGCATACGGGAAAATGTCCGCGATTTCCTGTGCGGTCGGGGTGAGTGTCAGTTCCTTAGGCGCAAGATATTGCATTGCGTCCTTGATGGCACCGCACTCCGCCTCTGAAATACCCTCGGAACGAGAGTAAATCATGTAGCCTTTTTCAGTTGAGTCACCGTTTTTCCAGGAAGTGTAGATGTATTGCAATGCTTCCACAACGGCACCTCCTTATTCGGTCGGGATAATCTGTTCTTGTGCGAGAATCCACAGGAACGGATCAGCCACGCGGAAGGGACGGAATTTGGGAATCTTGTTATCCATATCCGGATTACTGCCCAATGCACTCAAGCCGAAAAACGCGAAGTTGGAGAACTGGGTGGACACGGTCTGATACAGCTCCATACCAAGCCAGTTTTCAACCAGACTCTGCATTTCGTTGTTGGCATCCTCAAAGTCAATCTTGTCGAAGTGACCCTTGCGGATATGGGCAGAGTCATTTTTCAGACAGCTTGCGGGATCCAGCAGCTCATCCACAGCATCAATCTTAGTAAAGGCGATGGCAATCGGGATGTTGATTTTCTTGGTGAGGTCTGTCAGTCCGGAACCGGTGCGGATGATTTCGATGGTTCGGTTGAGGATGGTGTTGACATCCGTGTTTTCTTCGGGCAGTCGAATCTTACCCTGCAGTTCGTCCCGGACAGCAGGAAGCTGCAGCGGATCGAGCAGGAGAATGATGCCGGAAGAATGATACAGATAGCGGTTGAAGGTTTGCATGGAAGCCAGAGAGTTCAGGTTTTCGCCTGCGGTGTCAAAGAAGGTCAGGGATACAGCGTCATTCACGGACTTCTTGAACAAACCGCCCTTTCTCTGGAAAATCAGAGAGTAAATCAGCGGATCAACATCGCCGGCGTCCGAGCCGCGCACACAGGTGCGGTGCCGGTACAGCGGATCGTAGAACTCGGAGCGATACCGGTTCAGGGTTTTGTCGCCGCAGGCCATCAACGCGCAGTTAAAGGAACGACCGATTTCGTTCTTCAACTGGTTGATCAGAACGGCCACATAGTTACTTTTACCCGTTTCCTTGGCGCCGATGATTGCGATGGGGTAGCTTTTGGCACTGCCGATGTTCAAAGGAAGTTCGCCGCCGCACTTGGGACAAACCTTGGTTACCAGAGGCTGACCACATTCCTCACAGGTCGGCTTCTTTGCATTCGCAGGATGCTGCGGCATTCTGTCGATTGCGTGCTGGCACTTGGATGTGGTGCTGGTGTTGGAGCAGATGTACTCAATACTGTCGAGACTCTGCAGTTCAAAGCATCGGGGACACAGAAATTTACCTGCCATATGTCCGCCTCCTTATATGTTATTTCCTGCTTTGCAAGCAATTTTGAAGGACTTGTAGTTCTTGTCATTCAAGAAGAACATCTTCAATCTGGTGTCGGGCTTCAAGGGGGGAATGTCGAATTCGAATACGTGACCGCCCTTGATTTCGGTGTTCTCGTTTACCGTGCAAACGATTTCGCCGTCGCTGCGCTTCAGAGGAGTGCTTCTGTATTTGCTGACAATGACGAATGCGGGGAATACGCAGCCACCATCGGTTTCGATTTCCACGGTCAAGCTGCATTTTTTGCTGAACAAGCCGGCTTTCTTGTATTTGAAGGTGTACAGGACATCTCTCTGAGGCTCATTGCTCAGCAATGCACGGCAGGGATCCGAATAGACACGGTGACCTTCATTTTCGAAGTAGGTATAGACCTCTGCGTAGAAGGTACCCTTGGCAGGATTGGCAATGAGGATGCCCTCATTGGCTTCATACTGCCGCTTGCTGCATTCGACCCTGTGCGCCAGAGGATCGTCGATACCGGTGGGGTAGGTGTCCATCCGGTATACCAGCATAGACCGGTCAATCTTTTTGGGCCAGGTGAAGTTGACATACATTTCTGTGGCGGCAGAGTTGATATCGAAGGATACATCCTTGACGCCGGGAACGGAAGATATGTAAGAAGCTACATTCAAGATGACGTTCGAGGCATTGATAACGCCGGGAACAATATAGCACTCACCGACGAAATTGAGTCGGAACTCCGCTTCGGTCAGGCTCTTCAAATTGATGTCAATCTTCTCGTATTTGCTCAAAAGCTCGTTCAGGTCGTAGATGGTACCCACGGCGTATTCGGGCTTTTGCTTTGCGTAGAACAGGATGATATCCCACTCGGATTGGGTCCACTTTGCCTGGAAAACCTCGTCAACCAGCTGCACTGAGAAATTCTGAAGGGGCTTGGCGGGCTTCTGGGGAACAGCGGACAGATAGGCCTTCTCGGAGAAATATGTTTTTCCGTTCAGAGTATGACCGGCGCTGATAGCAAACCAATAGTTGGTACCGTTGGTCAGGCCGTTGATCATCAGACCGTCCAGACGGGTACAGGGAATGGCCTCGTAGGCGCTGTCGTCCTCCGGCCTTTCGTAGCCGCAATACTTGTAAAGACGAATTTCGGTTACTGTGGGAGCCTTGGTCCAGGACAGGGTTACCATTTCATCTCCGCCGATTGCCTTCAGGTTGGTCACCTTGCCGACAATGGCAATGGACTCATCCAGTCTGGTGGCTTTGGAGGGAACGCCGATACGGACGGCAAAAACGGAATAGTACAGGACTGTGTTTTTGGGGGCGTTGCTGTCTGTAAAAGCAAGCTCCTTGCCGCTGTATATGGTAGTTCCGTCGGTGGGACCGTTGGGATAGGTGTTATCCTTGCGCACTACAAGATAGGAAATATCGCCGATGGAAGGGCTGGGCGTCCATGTCAAGGTGATTTCGTCGCCCACGCGCTTGTAGTTCAGGGAGGGAACTTCGTCAGGCGGGAATTTCTTCAGGCTCTGATTGAGTTCATCGGAGTCGGCAATGATTTCAGAGAGCTTCATGGCGATGGTGAAGGCCTCATCGCCGGAAGCATTCCGCATGATTGCAAGCTTGCTTTCGACCTCGTTCAGGACGGCACTTACCTTGGCGGCAACGGAGGGGTCCACACTAAAACCGCTGGCCTTTGCCTGATCGATTTTAGTTTGTGCGGCATACATGTTTTTGTCCTGAATGTCCTGCATGATAGCCGCGATGGTATTTGCTATGACGATACGGTCGTTCTGAATGGCTTTCTCAAGACTCAGAATGTCGGCATGATTGGGCCAAAATGCTTTTGCCTCTTTGACCAGACGCTCGGCCTCTTCCAAAGCCTTTTCCGCGTACTTCTGCTTGGCCTGACGCAGCAGCTCGACTGCTTTTTCCATCTTGGTAAGGTCAAAGCCGCATTTCGCGCAGGACTTGGCGGAGTTGTTATTTTCGGCGCCACAGGCAGGGCAGGGGATAATCAGGGGCTTACCGCACTTGACACAGTTGGTGGTGCCGGCAGGGTTTTCAGCGCCACACAGACCACACACGATTTTGTTCTCGGGGAGCATGTAGCCCATGTAATCGCAGTAGTTGTTGATATATACAGAGGCGTCGGAAACACTAAGACGATACTGCCCAACGGCAATATCAATCAAGCTTTCCTTCATCTTCGGCTCGATGCGCTTCTGGTTGCTCAACGCAAGCTCGTCAATAGCATCATTTACCGCTATGTACTTCGTCAGGTTTACATAGTTGTCATACTTGACCTTGTTTTCGGTATCCTTAAAAATGACAACACACAGACCGCACAAAGACTGTACGGCATTATCCCGGCCGGTCTTGTCGCCCTTGGCCAGAATTTTCTTCTTCATGGAGTCCGCCGCTTCACACAGCTGATTGCAAGAAGAGCTGGGAGGCAGACCTAAGAAGTCGTAAAGTGTTTTTTCCTTCATGTCCAGCTGCTGCATGAAGGTTTTTATGTTCTTTGCCTGGGTTTTATCAAGGACTTTGGACAGGTCTACTTCATTGGTTGGTTTGCCACCCTGCTTGAATTTTTTCTTGATTTCTTCCGCGGTAAAGCCAAATGTACCAAAGGCTTTGACTAACTGCTTCAAGTCCTTTTCTGAAAGCTCATCACCCTTGGCGCGGTATAAGTTGAGCTTGGATTCCAGTTCTTTTACTTTGCTGTCTTTGACTTGCTTTGCTTTTGCGGCTTCCTGCTTGCGGGCTGCCGGGTCAAGCATTACCTTCTTGATATCCTCAAGCGCCTTCAGATACTCGCTGGCTTTGGCTTTTTTCACAGGGTTGGATTGGTCACGAGACCATTGCGCCTGCTTTTTAGAAATTGCCTCGCTGATTTTATTGGAATCACCCTCAGGCGGATCGAATGGGAGCTCTAAGAGGATAAAATAGTTTTCCACCTGACAATCACCTCACTTAAGTAGTACTCATAATAATCTGGTAATTAGTAATGCTCCGATTGATACGGAATACCTCGCTTCTATAGCAAAAGCGTTATCAATTGTGTTTCGAAGCATTGGTTGGTTTGCTACCCTGCTTGATTTTTTCTTTGATTTCTTCCGCGGTAAAACCATATTTACCAAAGGCCGTGACTAAATGCTTCAGGTCCCTTTCCGAAAGTCCATCACTCTTGGCGCGGAATAAGTTGATTTTGGTTTCCAGTTCCTTAACCTTGCTGTTTTTGATTTGCTTTGCTCTTGCTGCTTCCTTCCTGCGTGCCACAGGGTCAAGCATCACCTTTCTGATGTCCTCAACAGCGGCCAGATACTCGATGATGATTGCCCTTCTCACAGGATTGCATTCCTCGAGGGACCATTGTGTCTGTTTTGCAGTAATTGCTTCGCGGATAGTATTGGTGTCGTCCTCTGGCGGATCGAAAGGAAGCTCTAAGAGAATATAGTAGTTTTCAATCACACGATTCATGGGTATGGTAAGACTCTTGCCACAATTCGAAATTGCTCCGATTGACACGACGGATTCAGGCTTGAGTTTTCTAACTTCTATACCAAAAGCTTTTTCCAATGCTTCCCGGATCATAGGCATGTTTGATTCGCCGCCTGCTAAAAGAATCTGAAATAGCGGGGCATCACCGGCAACGCGTTGCGCAATCTGAACCACTCGTTCCGTATATTGTGCCGAAAGAAACTCAAATTGAGACCTTGATAGAGTTATGGTTTTGCTTAACTCCGGCAACTGGACAAGAATTTCTGTTGTATTGGAGTGAGTTAGTGCTTCTTTAGCTTGAGTGGCTTTCCCCATCAGATACATTGCTGCATCAAACTCAATGTTGTCCTTTGACAAATCAAGTTGATCCAGTATGTGGTACAGTATACTCTCTCTCCACAATGTGCCTGCAATGTCGCAATGCTCAGATTGTTCCAGAATTACAGAATGATTTCTTATCAAGATTCGGCCGACAAAAAGAGTAGAGGCCCCTAAGTCAAAGATTAGAAAGGATTTTCCTTCGTTTCCTGTAACGATATCGTAAGCTGCAGCGATAGCAGATGATTCCTCCATAAAACCAGCCAGTTTTACCCCTGAATTGATACATGCATGGGTAAAAATTATCTTTTCTAATCTGGTGAACCATGACGGGAAACAAACAATGGTGTTAGAAATAACTTGTTGATCTGGATAAAGCTCACGCCAGTACTCCTCTGCAAAGTCGACAGCAACTTTTAAAAGAAATCCGATTGATTCTCTCGTAACATCTACACCATCGACGAGACGTGGATTAAACAGCGTGGACCTGATATGGGAACTAGTACGATGCAACAATGCTTCATCGATTTGTTCGAGCGCTTGCCCCGCGTGCATATATCCTTCATTATCAAAGACTACAGTTGCTGGAAAACGAGTCATACCCTCATCATCCCGGACGACTTTCACAACACCATCTTCACCGGAAACAGCTATCTTGATGAAAGATGCTCCAAAATCAACACCAACCGATAATTGTTGGGCTTGCTTTTGGGGTGGAATACATGGATCTGGCTGTATACATTCTTTTGCGTCTGAGTTGGTTGAAGCATCCAAATGCTGAATTATAGCCAGGATTTCTTCTTTCGAGAAGCCGAATGATATATATTCTTTGACTAGTCGAGCAACAAAACCATCATCAATAGCAGCATTAGTCTGTTTGTGAAGCAGAATCTTGTTTTTTAGTTTCTTTTCTGCGGAAGATTTGATGTCGGACGCTTTTCTTGCTTCTTCAGCTCTTGCTGCAGGGTTTAACATAGTTGCTTCGATGTTAGGCAGTTGCTCCAAACATTTTTTGCAGAAAACACGTTTTATCGGGTGACATAGACCTTGGGACCATTGATGTTGCTTTCTGGCGATTGCCTGTTGAATTGTTTCTTCGTTCAAATCGGAAGAATCGAATGGCAACTCCAAAAGAAAGAAATAATTCTCCAATATTGCGGTCCTCCTCTGTGGCAGGGTCGTGAGGACCCTGCCACACAATGGCAATCAGTTGACGCTGGACTTGTTGCTGCGGCGAATGGCGTCGGACATCTCCTGCTCGGTCAGAGCCTCGGTGGTCTGGAACTCGGCATCGACCTCACGGCCAGCCTTCATCTCCTTGGCATGGAGGTGGAGCAGACCGGACTCGTCCAGACGGAAGGTGACCTGAATCTCGGTGTCCTGCGTGATGCCGGCGGGCAGATTCAGCTCGGCAGTACCGATTTCCTTGCCCAAATCGGGATCGACCTTTTCGTCGGAAGCCAGACACTCCATGACCTGGAAACGGACGGATTTCTGGTTGTCGTAGCGGGGATAGAATGCATTCGTACCGGTTGCGGGCAGCTCCGCATTCTTGATAATGATGTTGAACAGCTTCAGCTGGTCGTTCTCGTCATACGCAACGGTACCGAAGCTGCGGCTGGAGACGTTGATAATCTTAACATCCTCGCCGGGGAGACGACCGCCGCGCATGGGGATGTTTGCCTTCTTGGCTTCCTTCTGGATGTCCATCTGGCCCTTATCGACCTGCTCCTTGACCTCTTCCACACTCTTGCCCTGCTGCTTGGCAATTTCCTCAAGAACGATATTGAACTCGCTCATCTTGTTTGCGTAAATAGCAGCGCCCTTGGCGACGGACTCGTCGGGGTCGAACATCTTGGTGTCGATGCCGAACTCGCTCTTAACGCGGCTCATGACCTGAGGCATCTTGGAAGAACCGCCAACCAGCAGAATTTCGCTGACGTCACTCTGGGAGAAGCCCTTCTTCTCGGCTTCCTTGAACATTTCACGGGTCAGGTCAATGGTACGGGTCAGCAGGTCCTCGGTCAGCTCGTCGAACTTCTCACGGGTCAGCTCCACGCGGACACGCTCGCCCATATAGTTAACGGCAACAGGAGCCTTCTCCTTGGCACTCAGCAGCTTTTTGGCGCGCTCGGCGGCCAGGCTGAGTTCCTGCAGGGTCTCTGCGTCTTCCAGAATGCTGTCGGGAGTGCCGGTCTCGGACTGATACTGCTCAGCCAGATAAATCAGAACGCGGTCGTCCCAGTCCTTACCACCCAGATTGTGGTCACCGCCGGTGCAGATAACACGGATCTCGCCGGGCTTGATGTTAATCATGGTAACGTCGAAGGTACCGCCGCCAAGGTCGTAGACCAGAACGGTCTTGTTCTGGCTGTCGTCGGTGACACCGTAGGTGATAGCGGCAGCGGTGGGCTCGTTGATGATGGCCATAACGTTCAGACCGGCAATCTTACCGGCAGCCTTGGTAGCATCACGCTCGGCAACACCGAAATAGGCGGGGCAGGTAATGACAACGTCACGAATCTGCTCGTCGTCGCCCAGTTTGCCTTCCATGCGCAGAGATTCTTCTGCGTCCTGAACAACCTTCTTGAGGATATAGGAAGAAATTTCTTCGGGCTTCATGTCGATTCCGTTCAGATTCAGGCTGAAGCCGGGCTGACCGATGCTGCGCTTGATAAAGGTGACGACCTGCTCGGGGTACATCTTAGCGCTTTCCTTTGCGGCGGAACCGACGGTGATATCGGTCTGGGTCTCGAAGAATACGGCGGAGGGGGTAGTCAGGTCGCCTTCCGCGTTCTTCAGAACAACAGGCTTACCGTTCTCGTCGATGTGTGCGATGCAAGAATAAGTTGTGCCGAGGTCAATACCAAATACTTTTCCCATGATTGTTAGTTCCTTTCGTCTCTAGTTAATAGATTTAGTTTTCAGCGGGGGTTTCGGGGGTGGGTTCATACTTAAATATTTTAATTCTCTCGGGACGGAGAACTTTATCACCCTTTTCATAGCCATCGGCGGTGCGGGCGGCGATGAGATTATCCTTGGACTGGTCATCGGTGGGGACGGTCTGAATAATCTTCTGACGGCGCACATCTACTTCGTGACCGGGGACACGGTAAGACTCGATGTTCTGACGGTAGAGGATGTCTTCCAGATCTTCGGCGATGCCCTTGATGATGCGAAGGAGTCTCTTGTAGTTGTCTTCGGTGGGTTCCTTCTTCTCGTACACGCGGACATGGCTCTTGGTGGTATCAACCAGCTGGATGATATCCAGGGCAATGGTGTCAACAATCTTATCCAATGCACCATTCTGATAGCGAACCAGCTCGCGGTGCATATTGTCAAAAAGACCGTTTTTGTGCGCGTCCACTGCAATTTTGTCGTCGAAAGCCAGCTGCAAGTCGGCAATTGCCTGCTGAACAGCATCCAGCTTTGCGAGCAGCTCGCCCTCCTGTACGTTGGATTCGCAAGGGGGAGCCGGCTGCTCTTCAGGCAGAGGCTGCTGGGTTTCTTCGACGGTTTCCAGGATGTTTTCGTCCATTTTCTTTTGTACCTCCTCTTGTTTGGTGAATTCTTCAAATTTTTTGGAATCTCTTGTCGGTAGTCCTGCTTTTAAATCCGCAAGTGCTTTCTCAGGCATTTCACGCAGATAAATCAAATAATTGTATGCACCTAAAGGGGAGAGAGGAAAGTTAGTTGCCAAATGCTGAGCTGATAATCCTTCCACCCTAATTGGATTTGATGCAAACACCTCGTCATCCATGATATACTGATAAAATTCTTTCCGAATATCAGCATATCGAGCTATTTTCTCATAAGACTTTTCTGCTCTTGTCTGAGAAAGCTTCATGTGATGCAGAATGTATTCAGTAATACCAATCTTATAAAAAGAATTAGCTGTCCACTCTATTTGAGTTTTCGCCATAGAAAGCAGTTCATCAATTACACTCGCTTCGCTGATAACCCGTTCGGCATCCACTTGGGAAACAGGAAATTCACAAGGCATATCTTCCTCACGACCTCCCCAAAAACGAATATAGGTTTTATCATAACGTTCAACGAGCTGATAACCTTTGTACTCTTTGAGAACATTCATATAATCACCCATTTAATGTTTTTTCCAGTTTTCGTCATAAATTGAAGTCGATTTATCATTTTCAAAACAAGGCTTGAAAGAGTAATCATCAGGGCTTGGTGGTGTAATAACAGCTTCATCCATACCACCAATAGTGGTTCCGCCGGGACACCAGTAATCTTGCCAAGCATTTGTTTCGTTGCCCGTAGCCATTCTTAAATCCTTCGGATTATCTACTCGAACAACATATGGGTTATCCCCAAGGTACCCTTCGTCCATACCCAGCGCATTTTCAAGTTTTCTTGGGTCGCCGTCTGCTTCAACAAGCGCCTTTTCAAGTTCGCTTCCTCTGCATACGAAAAGTGAATCGCCCTTGCCGACAGTACCAACGGGTTCTCCCGGGATTACTTTATAACAGCCCTCATCTTCAAACTTCCTCAAATGACTATCGATAGTGTCCTTACTCAAATAGTCCTCTGGATTAGGCTTCTGACCATTAGGTATTTCTCTTATCTTCTGAACCTGACCTTTTTCCATTCCTGCTAATTGGCATTTCTTTTCGGCCTGTTCGTTTAAGGGCTGATAACTAATTTTGTTTTCAAAATCAGCAGGCAATTCGATTTTATGATAGGTACTTTCTGGTGGTCCTGTTGTAGAAGGCGGGGCGTCGTTGTTTTTGGAGTCGTTTTTATCGACACTAGTTGTTTCTGCCTCAGGTTTCTCGCCCGATTCAGGAATGGCATCCTTTATTGTTTGCGCATAGTCACGGGCATCTACTTCGACGGGTTGATTCTGATATTCGTAGAAATCATCCTCAGGTCTAATATAATTATCGAAGTTCTCTTTGAACTGATAATCCTGCTCGGTTTGAGGATTGTCTGCCCGCTCATGCTGCCAGCAATGCCGGGATTCGTGGGCGATGGTATCGGCAGTTTCGGCCGCGTTTCCCATGTTAAAGCGGTTGATGTAGATGGTGTTGGTACTGGCCGCATAACCGCCGAAATCACGGGGGTTTTCCTCGTAGTAGTAAGCAATATTGGGCTTGTTTTCAAGCTGTAGGTCTTCTGCGATACTGTCGCGAAGCTTTTCCACGGCCTGTTCTTTTTCCGCCGTAGTCAGATTGTCCCAGGTGTTCTGCTCAAATGCACCTAAGGTTTCACGAGTTTCGCTGCTGATATCAGACTTGCCGGCGGTGTCTTCCGGTTTCGTTTCCAAATTATCAGCGGCTGCGTTCGTATTCTCAGGCATATTGGAGACTTCCACAGGAATTTGATAACCCAATTCCTGAGCTGCGGCAATGCGGTGGCGACCGTTGTCGGCATAGGAATAGCTTCCATCGGCTTGCTGCTCGACCTTAATCATATTCTCCGGGTCGAAGTAGGCATGAGCGGTATCCTTCAATGCGGGGTCCTGCTTGATTTCGTCCAGAGACTTACCGCTGTCCAGAGCCTGCTGAACGTCCGGAATCTTTTCGGCAAGGCGCATATAGTCTTCTTTTGTGTTGCCGTGATGATTCCAGAAATGGTCACTATTCATGCCTTGTGCGTATGTCATGTCAATGTCAGAGGCATTAACCATCACACAATTATCGGGAAGCTCAGTTGCCGATACGTCCTTTCCGCTTTCAGGCGAAGGTGTGGATACGTCGGTTGTTACTTCCATGCCCAGAGACTGCTGCAAATCGGCATTCAGTTTCTGCCATTCCGGATCCTGAGAGTACTCCGGGTAATCGCCGGGACCGTAATTGTGTTCATTCAGGTAATTTGCCATGTTAGACATAGCAACTTCCTTCGTGGGAGGCGTGACTTCCATACCCAGAGATTTTTGCAGCTCGGAATTGAGCTTGTACCACTCAGGATCTTTGGAGTATTCCGCATAATCATCGGGACCGTAATTGTGCTGGTACATATACTCAGCCATGTTGTTCATGGCGGTACGGTACGCGTCGGGCTTTTCGGAATTATCCGCCTTGTCAACGGCATCTTCAGGCTGTCCTTCGCTCTGGTCACGAGAGTCGCTGGAATTGTCCTCGTCCTTGTCGGAGACGTCGGTCTTTACATCATCCTGTGTGTCGGGGCTGTTATGGTTGTCGGTGTGGGGGGCTTCTGTGTCCACTTCATTGTGGCTGTTGTCGCCTTCTTCGGGGGGTGCCTGCGTTTCCGTACCGGTTTCGGCAGAATTGCGGTTCTCCGATTCGGCGGCATCATCGCCTGCGGTCTCTGCCTCGGCGTTTTGAGTTTCGCTTTCGGCTCGGTCTGCCGCTTCTTGATTCGCTTCTTCGGCAGCCTGCTCTTCTTCCTCCTGCTTTTGTTCGGAGTCGTCATCATTTTCGGAGGAGTCGTTGTTTTCGTCTTCGGAATACGACTCTAGTTCGCCGGGGTCCTCATCCTCATCGTAGTCATCGTCGAGGTTATCATCATCCTCGGCGTTGTTTTCGGCGTCGTGGTCGGCATCATCGGGGTTGCCGTCGTTGTCCTCGTCGCCGTCGAGGTTGTCATCATCCTCGGCGTTGTTTTCAGCGTCGTGGTCGGCATCATCGGGGTTGCCGTCGTTGTCCTCGTCGCCGTCGAGGTTATCATCATCCTCGGTGTTGTTTTCGGCGTCGTGGTCGGCATCGTCGGGGTTGCCGTCGTTGTCCTCGTCGCCGTCGAGGTTATCGTCATCCTCGGCGTGGTTTTCAGCGTCGTGGTCGGCATCATCGGGGTTGCCGTCGTTGTCCTCGTCGCCGGCGAGGTTATCATCATCCTCGGCGTCGGTTTCAGCGTCGGGGTCGGCAGCGGCGGGGTTGGCGTCGTTGGCCTCGTCGC
>JAZSEN010000022.1:0-18308 GCA_045531675.1 Faecousia sp. | reverse complement strand
ATCGAGGTTATCATCATCCTCGGCGTTGTTTTCAGCGTCGTGGTCGGCATCGTCGGGGTTTCCGTCGTTGTCCTCGTCGCCGTCGAGGTTATCATCATCCTCGGCGCTGTTTTCGGCGTCGTGGTCGGCATCGTCGGGATTGCCGTCGTTGTCCTCGTCGCCGTCGAGGTTGTCGTCATCCTCGGCGTCATTATCGGCGTCTTCCCCTACATCATTCTCATCGGAATAATCTTCCGTTTCACCGGGGTCCTCATCCTCATCGTAGTCATCGTCGAGGTTGTCATCGTCCTCGGCGTCGTTTTCAGCGTCGTGGTCGGCATCGTCGGGGTTGCCGTCGTTGTCCTCGTCGCCGTCGAGGTTATCATCATCCTCGGCGTCGTTTTCGGCGTCGTGGTCGGCATCGTCGGGATTGCCGTCGTTGTCCTCATCGCCGTCGAGGTTGTTATCATCCTCGGCGTCGTTTTCAGCGTCGTGGTCGGCATCGTCGGGATTGCCGTCGTTGTCCTCATCGCCGTCGAGGTTGTCATCGTCCTCCGCATCGTTTTCGGCGTCGTGGTCGGCATCGTCGGGGTTGCCGTCGTTGTCCTCGTCGCCATCGAGGTTGTTATCGTCCTCAGTATCGGGTTCGGTATTTTCGCCTTCCTCGGTTTCATCAGAATAGTCCTCAGGATCACCCAAGTCCTCTTCCAAATCTTCGTCGATATCATCGTCGTCGAAATCGTCATCCTGATTATCGAGACTGTCGTCTTCATCCTCGACATTATCGTCCGATGTGTCATCGTTCTCCTGATTATCCCATTCGGATTCTGTGGAGCTGTCATTATCATCGGTGTCGTAGGGCGAGTCGTCACTCTCTTCGATGGTATCATCGGAAGGGGCGACGTCCTCATCACTCTCGGGGTCTTCGTCCATGTCGGTATCGTAATCATCAAATCCGACACCATTCTCGTCGCCGGCGGCTTCGTCGGTGTCGTAGTCTGTTTCGTCGTACTGAGAATCCGAGCTGTCTACATCCTCGCCCTCGCTGAAGCCCACATCCTGACTGTCGTCGGGATCCTCTTCATAATCCTCGTCCTCGTCATCTTCCATACTGGATTCGGGAGGTTGGGAATTGTCGTAGCTATCGTTAAAGCCACCGGATTCGTTTGCTGATTCCGTTGCTGCTTCCTGAGTTGCTTCGGAGGCTTCGCCACCGGTTTCAGCAGCAGGAGCTTCGCTTACCTCGGCGCTGCTAACTTCAGAGCTGCCGCCGCCTTCGATTTCAGACATAACTTACGCCTCCTCGGTATCGATTTTTTTACGCTGCTTGTTACGGGCTTCAATCAACCATTCTTTGTCGTCGGTCGGGCCGTCATCAAAGCCTACGCCGCCGGAAAGAAGATCCAGTTCAACCTGCGTGTCGATGGCGGTTTCTCCGCCAACCTGACCGGGTTGATCAACGGAAAACTGTTCGAATCGTCTCATAATCGTCACCTTTACCTGTATTGATAATCGGGCTGCACATAGAAGGTCAGCTGCTCAGGAATACCGCCGTAGCGGAAGGTAGGGACTGAAATGTGTTTGCAACGCATGGCCGCCTTTTGGATACTGTCTTGCAGGCAGCCGTTGATCTCGCGCTCCAGAAGACTTCCCCGCACAACGCGGAACATGATAAACTCTTCTTCCATCTGAAAGCTGTTGTACAGCATGCCTTCCAACTGCGCTTTGCTGTCCAGCAGGGCATTGTTTACCCGGAAATAGTTGTAAGGGGAGGAGGGACATTGTGGATAATTCTTCCGGTTCCAGGTGTGATCCTTGGAGATTTCTTCGTCGCTGAGATTCATATATCCGTAATTGGGGACGGTGGAAGAACTGGCATACTGATTATCCCAGGTGACATCGACATGATGGTAGTAACCGTTGATTTTTACCATATTCCATGCGTGAGGTCCGGAGCCGATGGAACTGCTTCCTGTACCGGAAACCACCCAGCATTCCAGCCCGATTTTGTCGCACAGCAGCTTAAATGCCTTGGCAAATCCTTCACAGACACACTTGTGCTTAATCAGGGCGCCGACAATATTGTGTGCTTCCGCGATGTTCCGGTCGTTTACTCTTTGGCTGGCGGCCGCGGCGGAGTCGTATTCTATACTGCTTTTCAGATAGTCATGGAGCGAACGAACCTTGTCATAGTCGGACTGGTGGTCGTTGATATGCTCGCTGATGATATTGTTTGCTGCGGTTTCCAACTGATTGCGCAGCTGCATTGTTTCGGCAGGGGAGTAGAGGTAGCAGGGGAGGATATCTTTGCGCATCATGGTTGGCACGACACGAAACCCCTGTCCCACATAGAAAAACTCCGGATGTTCAAGCAACACCTGGCTCGTTAACTCAGAGATTTGGACCGAACCGGTAGCGGCAAAACTCCGACCTCTGCTTTGGAAACATTGAACGGCAGCATCATAGGCCCGTTTATTTGCACCTAAATTGTTGTAATATACGCTCTGCAATCAGCGCACCTCCAGATTTTTGGATTACCGGAACCGCTTACCTTTCCGGACGGAAACTTTCAATTCACGGCTGACGGTGCCGCTTTGATTCTTGATATAGATTTTGCAGTCGCCGACGGCTTTGCCCAGAACATATCCGCCCCGATAGTCGGCAACATTCTTATCGCTGCTGATTGCCCGCAGGAATTCCACGCCATACGCATTTTCGGGCACGACCTGATATCGCCATTCCTTTTGCTCGCCCACGCCAACTTCGAGGAAGCTGCAGGGGCAAAGAATATCTTCGATTTCCGGCTGCACATTCACATAGATGCTTTTCGAGGTTTCCTGCGTGTAAGCTGTAATCATGCAGCGGCCGCAGCCCGTTGCGGTAATGACGCCGGTATTGCTGTCAACTACGGCAACGGAATGGTCGTCGCTGCTCCAGCGGATTTCGTCCCGATTCTCGGCGTCTTCCGGAATCGTGGACAGGGTCAGCTCACTTTGTCCTGCCACCGGCATATACAAAGCCGAAGGGAACAGGGAAATATCTGTAATCAGATTGCGCTGGCGCACGGTGATGACCTCGGTTGCAACGGGGTACGGGTCGTCGCCAACAAATACGGATACTTCCGCGGTGCCTGCGGCACGGGGGTACAAGGTGCCATCATCGGCATCGATAACGTCGCGGGCATCCGATAGGATGCGCAAAGCCGCATCGCTGTCGGAGGGGAAGATTCGGGCATTGAGTGCTACGGAACGACCCACATCGCACAACCGCGGAATGGTTACATTACACACGGGCGATGCCTGACAAATCAGCTCCAGCTGCTCTTTTTCGCTTTCGGTCAGGAATTCTTTCGCACTGGCAGGGAAATTGTAGCTCAAATGGGAAACCAGAGGGCAAAGCGCCTCTTCTTCGATGATTCCCAGCAGGATTTTTCCAATATCGTCCGGGTCTACGCTGAAATAAAGCTTTGCGCCCTGACGCTTCAGGAAACGTGTTTCTGTGCCCATCACCAGAGCGTAGATGGGAGCATCCGTATCCAACCGGATGTAATCGTCCTCGCTGCTGCACAAGGCAATGGCAACGGGAGCATCGTAAGGAAGCGCGTCGTCGGCATCGAAGGGCGTGATTTCCACAGTGGTCAACGGGCAATCCGTCCAGGTAATGCCGTCGTCGGAAACATCCTCAAAAATGCCCTGCTCTTCCAGAATTTCAAATACAGCGCTGGTCATGTCATCGTTGCTGCTGACATTGATGATTGGAATGATGACGGGCTCGCAGACATCGTCACAGCCCAGCATTTCCAACTTGTCCAGTCTTTCGTAAACGTTGGCATCCAACGGCAGCGGCTGGCTGGAAAAGGAAATGCAATGGGGATTTTTACGGGCCAGCGCTTCCAGCCATTCGCAGGTAAATTCGTTGGATACGCATAGCATTTCGTAATCTGAATTGACTTCCCGGTAAAGGTCGGTGAACAGACAGTCAGACCACTTTTCAAGCCGCTGATGCTGAAAGCTCATCAGGGAACTGTAAGGGGACAGCTTTTTGCCGTTTACCGAGATTTTTAGTTCGGGTAAGAAGGGGTTATAAAATACAACTACCTGATTCATTTACTGTCTCCTGCTTTTCCGTAGATTCCCTCGTATATCAGCTGGTATTTGTTTTGCGTGATGTTTGCCAGACGCTTGTTGAGGAGCAGATAACGAATGACTCTGTTCTTCATATTGACGTCGTTCAAAAGAACGTAACTGTCCAGATGGTCATATACACGACCAAACCATTTTTTGATGGCAATGATGTCCTTCTTTTCAATGCGGTCGAAGGTGATTTTTGAGCCGTCCTTGTATTCTCCGGCGAACCGGATGGGCAGCGCCTCAAACAAGCCATCGCAGCTGATGAATTCAGCCAGCTTTTCCGCAAAGCTGCCGTTCAGAGGAACCTTGCGCTCAAAGCAGGAGCACCAGTCTACCATTGCCTGCACGATATCCTGCTTTTTGGAGGGGTTGAGGTTGGAACTGTTAATGATGTCCAGTAAATCATCCAGCTGGAAGCCTTCTTCGGCGGCAATGCCGGTTTCGTATTGGAAAATCAGCTCCACCGCCAGCTGTCCTTTTATGACAGCAAGGGTGTAGTTGTCGGTGATGAGGTCGGTCTGGTGGTACTTTTCCTCGCTCTTGTCGATTTGCGTCAGAACCGCCTCGACCCAGTTGTTTTGGTAGACAACGGCGACACCCATGGGGAACCGTGAGATTTCTCTGATCTGGCTATCGTTGAGTCCCATGGAAAGACCGGCAATCTTGCAGTCCTCGTAATCGGGCAGTCTCATGATGATTTTGGTATTTGTATTCTTAACAGCAGAAACGTCAACGGCGGTGGGGGACTGGTCGACAATAATAAAGCCTTCTCCGTAGGTACGCATTTCCGCAATGGCGGAGCTGATCATTTCTACGGATTTTGCCTGCACATTGGAGCCTTCGGCACCGCCGGAGGAGGTGCGCTTGAGAATGTTGTGGGCTTCTTCCATTACGGTCACATGGCGCAGGGGCTGGTTTTCCTCGCTGGTACACATACGGTACTCGTTCAGCTTCAGAATCAGGATGCCCATCAGCAGGCTCTTGGTTTCCAGAGAGGATACCCGGCTGAGGTCAACGATGGCGTTGTGGTCAAACAGGTACTCCTCGTCGATGTCGTTGGCATTGCAGAATACCTGACCGGAAATGCCGTTGGTGAGAGATTTCACTCTCGTTACAAGCGCGCCGGTGTAGTCGCCCTTGGAATCGGCCGAATAGGACGACGAATTGATGATTTCCGGCAGGGTTTCCAGAACATCGTTGAAGGTGGGGAATTTGCTGTGGCCGTTGGGGATGTAGATGGAGTTTTCCAAATCCCAGCCGCACTTTATGTAGGCCCGCTCAAAGGATTCTTTGAGAATCGCGGGCATTGCCGCGTACAGCGGCCAGCACGCGTTAAAAATTTCAATCAATCTGTCCAGATGCTCCAGAACGTGGATTCCCTGATTAAAACGGAAGGGATTCAGGTGGAGCATGGAATAATACCGGGGATTGGTGCAGTACACCCGGATGCCGGGAAGCTTGCCATAGTAGCGCTTGTATTCGCCCTTGGCAGGCTCTACCACCAGAAACGGAATGTTATGCTCAATCATTTCGTCCAGAATCCGGTAGGTGGTATTGGACTTACCGGAACCGGTGGAGCCGGTGATGAAGCAGTGGGAACGGAAGCTTTCCAGATCCAGCCGCACCCGCGCGGTTTCCTTTTCGCCCATGTGGTAAACCTGTCCCAGCTCGACCTTCCGGCCACGGGGAGCGCCACTGGAGAAACGTACATTTCGACCGAATTCCGCCATATTCAGAACGGTAACGCCCGGCACGGAATGGTGGGGCAGGCCCATGATATAAGGCATTTCGTTGCCGCTAATCAGGCTGCACGGATTGACGGTCTGGCTCTCCACCTCGAAAAACTGGTCGTCACCGGGGATGGAGAAACGGGGGTGCATGCAGTAACGCAGGTACTCCAGAAGCGGGGGGGTATTTTCGATGTTGTCCTGCTTCCAGACGTTGACGTAGGAGTTCTCTACACCGGAATCGAAACCGGCCATCAAGGCCTTGTAGGTGCTGGCGGCAACGACCGAGGTCTGCACATTCTCCGAAACAAAGTAGCAGGCCACATCCCACAGACCAAAGGCCTCGCAGTTCTTGATACGGGCCAGATGCTGGTCGATTTTCTCCAGAATGTATTTTACGGATTTGTTCTCACTGGTGATGGTGATGGTACGGCTGTCGCCGGTGGTATCGGTATCGGTCTGTGTGGTGGTTTCGCCGGTGGTTTCGGATGTGCCCCGGGTAACGGCACTGGCCCAGGAACTGCCGGAGCTGTAACCGGTGGATTTGCTGCTGTTAAAGCCCAGTCCAAGGAAACCGAAGGACATGCCGTGACTGCGGGAGGTAGAACGACTGTTGAACTGGCTGGTGGTATCGGTAAGACTGTCGTTCAAGGTTTTGGAGAAGTTTTCGCTCATGCCCTTGGATACTGCTTTGCTGAAGTTTTCACCGTAGGAAAGCTGGGTGGAGGCGAAGGGGGACAGTCCGGAATAAATCTTTTGCAAACCGCATTTGCGCTGCTCCAGAATCTCCTTGTCCAGAGGCTCAGCGATAAAGACGGCGGTATACTCCGAGCCCTTCATCGTGTCGATGAATTTCTCGATGCCCTGAACAAAGCGCTCCTTGTCCTCGTCTCTCGTGGAAGGAACGATGGAAACGGAGGCGGCGTTCTGACGGGTGCCGAAACGACCGCTTTTGTTGATGGAGCCCAGAACTTTTTGCACCTCTTCCTGAGGAATGGCGCGAATCTGACTGCCTGCAAAATTACCTTTGAAGCTCTTTTCCAGAATGGCTTCGGCGGTAGAGGCGTTGGTGACGGACCGAACGCCGATATAGAAACCAAGCTCGTGTCTGGTGCTGCGGATTATCAGCAGACCGGAGGCCTGAATATTGAAAAAAGCGCTGTAAACGCTGATGAGCTTATCGTTTGCGTTTTCGTCAACGTCGTACACGATACGCTCAATCTGGTACAAACGAACATATTCGTCGGTTTTTTCAGCGGGGTCCAGCTCCACCAGAGGGTAACGGTCCAGATTAATCAGGTAGCTTTTGTTTACAAAGGCATCGGCGTACAGCATGCCTTTTTCCAGAGCGGCGTTGGCCTGATCCTCATCCAGCATGAGCTCAAATTTTTCGTTATCCATTAGCGTCCTCCTGTCACACAAAGCTTGTGGTATGTGAAAATATATTATGCCGCTTTTTGGCATGTCGAAAAAATATATTGTTTAAGAGCGCCCGGTGTGTTTCGCCTGAGAAGGGAGCCTGTATTTTTGTGGGGCGGCGAATCCGGTTTTCACTGCCGCCGAGCCTAAAAACACACAGTAAAATTATACGAAATTTTCAATAATTTGTCAATGTATCCACAAAAAAAGTCAGACTGAATTTGGCTGAAATTGACGAAAAAATCGAGGCTGGCGATGGATACTGTTTGCCGGTATATCCCCGGCAAACGGCGTAAAAACGTTGACAGAAATGCTGCGCTTTAGGTGGTTAAAGGCTTGGTTTCTGTGCAGGCGCAGAAACCCCCATCTACCGGAGCCGGTAGATGGGGTGAAAGAAAATATAATACCGTCACTTGTGTGCCGGTTTTTTTGCTTTGAAAAGCAAAGGCAGCACGAACACCGCCGCGACAGCTGCAGCCAGGAAGATGTTGGCGTTGGGGACGAAGGCGGCGGTGCCGTCATTGCCGATGATTGTTTCCGCGTTTTCCAGTATCTTTTTGCCAATCATAGGTCCGACAATGCCCGGAATCAGGACCTGAGAGCAGATGCGAACACCCTGAAATCTGCCGGCCATGCCCTCGGGGATATTGTCCCGTATGAATGCGCCAAAGACTGCCATTCCGCAAAGGTAGCCGCTCATCATTAAGAGTGAGCCGATGAACACAGGCACGGTGGAGCGGGTCAGATAGAGCACCGCGTACCCAACCAGCAGACTCACGACTGCGAGAATACCGGAGAAGGAGTAGCCCCGTCTGTCGTAGACTTTGCCCCACAGCGCGGTAATCACAGATGCCACGATGATTGCGGGAGCCATTATCAGCACATAATCCTTCATACCCAAGGTGACTTCGTAGTAGATAATCAGATAGGGCATGAAAATCTGGATGGAGATATTGAAGATGATGAAAGCCAGCAAAGAGGCGTACAGCTTCCTGTTTCCGGAGATGGTTTTCGGGAGAAAACCATAGACGATTCCGCCCCAATAGGAGCCCTCGCTGCGCTGGATTGGGGGTTCATCGATTATGAAGAAGCCCAGAATACCGACAATCGTTACCAGTATGCCGATGATGGTATAAATCATTGACCATGAGCCAGCCTGATTGAGGTCAAAAAACATAAATCCGCCGAATACCACCAGAATACTGACAAGGGGCATCATGGCATTGATGCCCTCGGCGGCACCCCGGTTCTCTCCATCCACAGAGTCTGTCAGCCAGGCGTTGAAGGCCGCATCGTTGGCGGTGGAGCCGAAAAACGTCATCACACAGTCCAGAATGATGGTCAGACTGATGCCCGTTGCGGCTGCGGAACTGACGAAGGAGAAGGTCTTGCTGATAACATCCTCTCTAAGCAGCACGAAGGAGAATATGGAGATGCCCCACAGAATGTAGCCGCTGCAGATGAAGAGTTTTCGCTTTCCCATTCTGTCCGACAGCGCACCCATGAAAATGGTGGTCAGGGTGGCGGTGACGGCAGAGGCGGTTACCATGGCGGAGATGTCCCCGGCGGATGCGTGGAACATCTTGTAGATAAAGACATTGAAGTACATGTTTTCCACGACCCATGCCACCTGCCCCATCAGGCTGAAGATGGTCAGGGCCAGCCAGAAACGACCGCTGAGTTTCTTTTTCATATCAAACCTTCCTTTTCGTGTGCTGTCCGGCTCATGCATATGTATTCATTCCGAATGCAATTATATCATAAAGAACCGGCACAAATCAACGATAACAAAATAAAAAGCCGCCCGAAGGCGGCTTTTTTTCATAAGCGGGAGAATTAGGGAACAGGGTTTCCGCAGTTGGGGCAAAAAGCAGTGTTCGCTGCAACCATGCAACCGCATCTGGGGCAGTATTTTACGGATTTGTTGTTAATTTCCTCGTAAAATGCGGCCTGAACCAATCCGATAAACAGGGGAGACAACGCAATAAACGCAATGGACAACACCAAAAGAGCAAGCACAAACAGCGGTCCCACCCCGGGGATTCCGGACAGCATACCTAAAACAAAAGTCGCAGCCCAGTACAAGAGGATGTAAACAAAATCTGCCAAAAACATTTGCATTTTATAGCCGTCTGTTTTTTGAGCAGAAATCTTGATGGCGTCAGTAATGGGGACGTTCGGCTCGAACACCAGAATATAGGGCGTCAAGCGATATTCATACATGCGGATCAGCGCGATAAAAGGACCGACAATGGGAATCAACGCCCACAGGAAAACCCACAGGTACATCCAACCTAAACCCAGCAGAACTCTTTTGATGGTGTTCCAATCCTTAAAACATTCGAACAGCTGGAGCACACCGACTTCCTGTCCACGATAGCCTCTCAGGAAAATAACCGTCATCGACGTGCCGATAAGCAATCCGACAGAAACGCCCAGAATGGGAATCGCAAAGCCGCACAAGCCGCCCAATACACCGCTTAGGAGTACCGCCAGCAATGAAATGCCCCACAGCTTAAACGGCTTCTTCAGCAGCACATTCAGCGCGCGTCCGTAAATGGTAGTTAACATAATTTTCTAACCCCTTTCTTTTGGCTGATTTTCCATATTTTCATTATAAAGGAAATTATCAATTATTGTCAATAAAAAGATGAAAAATTGGTTTTGCGGATTAGATTCGCGCCGAGACACTGGAGCTTACTCTCCCACCGCTTTGTGTGTGAGCATGGTGAAGAACATTTTTATTGCGATGGGCCTGCCCATGGAGGTTTGCTTTTCTCCCAGAATGATTACTTTCTTCTGGCTGCGGTCAGATGCTATCCAGGTAGGCAACTGACCGCTTCTGTTGGGATTGCCGCTGCGAGCAAAGTTGCACAGATAGGAAACCATCTGCTCGCTCAGGTCATAGTCCTTTTGCTCCATGGGACGCCAACAGTTGTCCAGCGTGCCAAACCAGTACCAAAGGTCGGAAGAGTGCCACGCGCCGTTGTCGTCGCCGGGTAGCTGACGGTTAAAATACCATGTATAGCTTGCCTTTTCCCGCTTTGCAATCCACTTGCGGGTCATACTTTGCAGTATGGGAGGGGCAATGTCTTCACTGGTAAAGCCTGCCATATAGGGGAGGTTGTGGGCAGTCGCCCCATTCACCACAAGGCGGCCGTCCTTCACGGGAGCGGCCGTGGCCTTGCCGCCTTTATGGACCTTCTTCCCTTTTTGCCATGCCTGAAATAGCTGTTCCGCAGGCAAGGCACGGAACTGCTCCAGTGTTTCGCAGCCGCAGTCCTGCATCACAGCCTGCCAGAAGGCGCCGTTCTTTTCCACCGAGCCGGACATAAGGTCACCAAGACCGCAGCCGCTGGACATAATCGCCTTACTGAACAACCCCTCCGTCAAAGGACTGCAGCTTAACAGCTGCACGCTGGCCGCACCGGCGCTTTGCCCCATAATGGTGATGTTATCCGGATCGCCGCCGAAGGCTGCAATGTTGTCTTTGACCCAACGGATGGCCGTCATCTGGTCGTAAAGACCGTAGTTGCCTGTAAATCCTGCTTCCTCCTGCAGCTGGGGCAAGCAAAGAAAGCCCATGGGTCCCAAACGGTAGTTCAGGGTCACACCGATGATTCCTTTGGCAGGCCAAACCGGCTCGTCAAAGTGCTTTTCATGTCCGCAGCCACCGGAAAAGCCTCCCCCATGGATATAGACCAGTACCGGAAGTTTGTCCCCTTTTTTTGCGGCTTCGGGGGTGAAAATGTTCAAAAACAGGCAGTCCTCACCATATGTGTAGGTTTCTCCCTTGCGGAATTCGTTATAATAGAAAACTTTTTTCAGGTTTTCTTCTTCGTTATAAAACGCCCGGGGCTGATAGGAGCATGCGCCATAGGCGGTTGCATCATAGATGCCATCCCAGCCGGTGACCTGCCGGGGGTACTCCCAACGACCTGCGGTAGCGTAGCGAATGCCTTTGTAGGCTGCCGTTCCGGGAATCCGGCCTGCGGTACCTTGCACAGTGCCGCAGGGGGTTTGCACAATATATTCCATAGCTGTCCTCCTTGGTAGAATTCTGCGGTGCGGCAATCTGCCGCACCGCAGAGGATGTTATACTTATTCGCTTACTTTAGTCTGTGCTGTTTTCTGCGCATTCATTTTTTCACGAATATCGGCAGTGATATTCCAGACAAACTTGAATGCTGCCCAGGAACCCAGAATAAAAGCGGCAGGGGTCAGTACGCACAGTGCCTTAAAGCCGAAAATCGTGGCTGCAGACTGAGCTGCCAGCTCGGGATTGTAGCCAATCCAATCCAGCGCAAAGAAACTGAATCCCAGACCAACCGTCTGACCGATACGGCGGGAAAGATTAAAGGTGCCGTAGATTGAGCCTTCGGTACGCTTACCGGTGATGTACTCGTTGTAATCGATGGCTTCTCCCACCAGACCCCACTGCATCTGAATGGAGACCATGGCGAAACCGGTACCGATACCCAGAATCACCCCGTGGACCAGAGGCGGCACATCCATCATGAGGTGCATGCCAAACAGCGCGGCACAAATCACACCGCCAATCAACAAAGAGTAGCGAATCAGCTTCTCAAGGCCCAGTTTCTTACACATGAAGGGCACAATGGCCATGGAGCCAATCATAAAGGGAGCGGACAAAACAGATGCCAATGTCTTATATGTAACATCATGGTAGACTGCAGAGTACATGTACATGCTGATGTTTTCGGCCAGATACTGCATGGTGCAGATGCAAACACCATGGATGCAAAGGGCGACGAAGGCACGGTTCTTTTTGATTACAGTGAAGATATCGGAAATCTTGATATCATCTGCCTTGGTCTCTTCGTTCACAACGGTACGTTCTTCTGTCAGCGCATAGTGCAGCAGACAGGTGACAAAACCAATAACGGCGCAGACGGTACCGGTAATCATGTAGCCGGTGGAGGTGTTTTCGCCAAACATGCCGATGATTACAGGACCTGCCATGCCGGGAACCATGTTGCCAATCATAGAGCCAACACCACGGGCAGAGGACAGCGATGCGCGCTCTGTGTCGTTAGTAGACATAGCCGACAGCAGCGAACCCATGGGGATGTTGAACATGGTGTACGATGCCTCATAGAGAATCTTGAAGGAGAACAGGGAAACCAGCAGAGGGATGCCGTCCAGGAACGTGGGCACAGTCCATAGAGCGATAGCGGTTACCGCCAGCAGGGGAGTAGCGCGCAGCAGCCAGGGACGGAACTTACCGTTCTTGTTCTGCTTTTTGGAAAAGGCTTTGTCCATCAGCGCACCCATCATAGGATCGTTGACAGCATCCCAAATGGTCCAGATAATGGTCAGGATACCCATCAAAGACGCATTCACACCCAGAACGTTGGTGCAGTAGATGGAGAAAGTGCTGGCCATCAGAGCAAAAGTCATACAGCCACCCATGTCGCCAAACATGTAGCCAAACCAGTGCTTCTTGGTAAGGCCGGTTTTTGGTGTTTTAGACATAAGAATAACCTCCGTTTCTGTTATGCTAAATAATTATAACATTGTGTTCAAAATAAAGCAACCATATCTGACATTTTTTGTGAAATATAAATAAAACGAAGTGACATTTTTTGTCACTACAAATTTGTAAAAAACACTCCGCCCGGTTGCCGACGGGCGGAGTGTTTTACTGGATAAATAAATTCTTTTAGGGATGCCATGCACGAAAGGGAAAAATCAAATGCTCAAGAATCTTTTTGTTAATTCTACGATTGCTTCAATTTCGCCCTCATTCTTAAAACGATGGTCTGCGCCGGGGATGATTTTGAGGGAAACATTGCTTTGCGAAGACGCAAATGCTTCAATGTCAGAAAGCGGAACGATATCGTCACAGTCGCCGTGTATAACAAGAACAGGTACGGAAATTTGTTTGCCGATAACCGGTTCTTGTGACAATAGGTCCTCATAAAAAGAATAAGGTAAATTAATCGGACGCTCAAATCCACATTTTATAAACTGCATTTTTCGGAAATCATCGGCATGGATTTTAAGCACATTATCAAGTAATACCTTTGGCATTGTAACCGCGGGGGCTCTCAAAACAAGCGGAATCTTTGCCAGTTTGTTGGCGCAAAGCAAAGTGATATATCCGCCAAAGCTTGTGGCAAAAATATGCTGCTTTGCATTTGGGTATTGATTTGAAATGTATTCCATTACTGCACATAAATCGTTTTTGCAATTGTTGACAGAAAGCATTTCCTCGCCTACAGGGCTATTACCGTGAGCCGGGAAATCGAAAGAAAGCACAGCACTGTTGTACAAACAAGCCATTTCTGCCAGCTTTTCAAGCATTGAACTTTCCTTATCTCCCGCAAAACCATGCACACCAACAATAACGTTCTCTATGCTTCCATCATCCGGTGTGAAAATTTTGCAGCTTATTTCATACTGGTTTTGTATAGAAAAATACTTAGTCTTCATAATTCGCCTTTCCTGCATTGTTTTTTTAACTATACCACAATTTATTCTCGAAATAAATAGATAAATATAATAATCCGCCCGAATTGCTTCGGGCGGATAGTTTTGCTGTATAAAGTGTGCCAGGATAATATCGTTAAGCCCGCTTCAGTACAAACTCTGATATCCACCCATAGGTATGGCATCAATGTTTTTTCTTCTTCTGTTCTTATACTACTGTCCATTGTGTTCACCGGTATGCACGCCTTCATTACTCATGTGTGCAATTACTCTTGTGTGGTCAAAACTGTGTAAATACCGGTAATTACAGTGGAAAATGCTTACTTATGTATGTACAAACTTATGTATGAGCAGACTTAAGTTGAATCACACAAATGCAAAATTGGCGGTATGGATATAAGTATTGGAACAGAAAAAACGAGAATATATAGGGGGTACATATATAAAAAGCGGCCCCTACCGGTTAAGATGGGAGCTGCGGTAGAATATTTGCGATTGTACTTTTCGTCAGTTTAGACGCTGTCCGGATTTATACCGGAACATAAAGTTAGCAGTTATTTGCTTTCTTTGATAGCAGCCTGTGCAGCTATCAGCAAAAGAGGGAATTGTATTTTTCAATCCCGCTTCCAACATTCATTCGCAACATACATCAAATGATAGCGTAATTGAACGAGTAGTTCATTTGACAGTTCATTATATTCCTTGTCCAGTCCTTTTTGGTGTGCATAATAAGGCGGTGAATCGTTCCAAGACCCCATAGCACCAAACACATCGGCTTTATCTACCGCATAATATATAGATTTGAAATCGTTGGGAAGTTGTTTGGTAATATTATCGTCTTCGATAGTTTCAGTACCGCATAATGCCTCATACGCATTATGAAAAATATCTGAAAAATACGGCTGCTCTATCTCTATAGCAAACTTTCCTATATCTAAGAGTGTTTGTTTAAAATCATCAGACTTGTTTATAAAATGAAGATTTTTAAAAATTGGCTGTTTCTTTATGTGTTGCTCACTGTAAACAATTTTCCAACCTTCTTTTTCTCGGTCAAACTCCCAAAACGGACAAAAACAAGAAATGTTGCCGTTTTTCCAAAAGCATACTATTGCACACTGTGAGGTGTTGGCAAAACCAATCAAGTGCTTGTTCTCTCTATTGGTAGGGAGAACAAATTTTATATCTTTTAAATTTCGTCGCAAACAAATATCAAACCATTCACAAACTGAATTTGCCTTAACTGACTTGCGACATAAAAATTTTGGTATAAATAAAAACTGAATAGATAGCTCGTATTTACTTGGAGTAAAATCAATTTCTTTATTATCAAAAAGGGCTTTTCTTGCACTTATTACAATATTACTTGCTTGCCGTATCTCGCCGTTCATAATTTCCCTCCTGTTTGTATTTATATTTATACTATAACAAATTGAAGCAACATTTGCAACAGATACAAAAAGCCCCACCGATTGCTCGGTGGGGCTAAATTGTTTTATAAAGTCAGCAATTACTTGCTTTCTTTGATAGCAGCCTGTGGTGCTATACACAAAAGGGGGAAATATATACATATTAAAGATAAAACTATAAATTTACTGAATAATCCTTTTTAAAACCGTGCGCTCCGAAAATCTGCCACTTCCCTACGCCCAATCGTTGTAAAATAGCATTTCTTTCCTCTGAACATAATTTGGGGTCTGTATCAACAGATGTCATTAGTATTGGTGCATATCTGTTATATTTTTCCTGTTCAGCCGTAAGACCATGCGTGTTAATATAAATATCTCCTGTAATAGCAATGTGATTCGCATAATCTATTAAAACGATTTCCCCAGGCAGATGTCCGCCTTTTCCTTCATACACTTCAAAATTCAGCTCACCAAAATTATAAAAACCTGTTTGGGTAAGAGGTTTGTCATATGTTTGTGCACTTTCCCAAAGTTTAACAACCTTTTCAGGATTTATCGGCTTGTACTCAGTAAGGATTTTGCATATGTTAATATACGGCTTATGTAAAGGATTTTCCTCGCGGTATCCATCAAGTCCATTATATTCCTTTTCTAGGCACTTCGCTGTTTTTTCGTTTGTAATTATCTCATCAAAAATTGGCAAGAGTCCGCAATGGTCTACATCCGCATGGGTGATAAGTATCTTCTTTTTTATAGTACTAAATTCGGGAATAATTTTGTTAAAGATATTAACCATTTCATTTTGATAACAAGCATATCCGCTATCAATAAATAAATACTCCCCATTACTATTTATGATAATAGTGTTGCTGCCACAGGGTGGCTCAACTAAAGTTATTTCAGTGTTTTCGGAAATTTTGTGTGTGCTTATACGTGGTGCAAAGTTTTTTCCTTTTGAAATACTTAAAAGTTCAGCAAACTTACTTATACTGTCAAACGTTCTATAAGGCGATAAACCTTTTTCATCTAATGTTTGCATAGCAAGATTAACATTTATTAAAAGTTCCTGTTTTCCATCTGCAGAAAGTCCCATCATTTGTGATAAACCCAAAACATAGGTGTTATAAAAAATACTGTTATCGTAGACGTTCTTAGAGCGGTGATAATCAATAACCCGCACTTTACACAACTTTTCTGCTCGACTTAAAAAATAGGCAATTTTATCAGAATCATCAACATATAATCCCATTTTAAAATATTGATAATCTGTTCCGTTTTCTTGTGAACTAATATAAGAAATATTAAAATTAAATTCACTTATAAGTTTAAGAATATCTGTAACACTTCCAGGAACATCTTTTAAACAAAATTCCAACAAAACAACACTTGTTTTGTTAGAGTTGTCATTGCCTAAGTATCCGATTTTTTCAAGTTCCAAATCCGCTTTTTTAAGTTGTTCTTCTGTACCATCAGCATCAATAAACAATATGTGAGAATCAATAGCTTTATTATAATTAACTCGGGTTATATTGATTCCCAACGAGGAAAAACACTCACTGGCTTTTAAAAAAGCGCCGATGTGGTCAGGCATAGATGTTATATAAGTTTTTTTCATAGTAATCGTCCTTAAAAAAAGAAAAAGTTTTATTATTTAAAACTTATTATATCACATTAGTTGCAAAACACAATAAAAAATCCGCCCGAATTTCTTCGGGCAAATAAATTGTCTTATGAAATTTTAATTATTTCATATCCTTTATAGCAGCCTGTGGTGCTATCAGCAAAAGTGGGAAAATTGTTTCATCGATTATCTGTTGATTCGTCTTTGGATAAAGCGATAGACAACTGACTTTTGTTGCATTTAGGGCAAATGTTCCCAAATTTTCCTACGCTAGGGTTATATAGATAACGATGACCACAATGTACACACTTGCGGAACATAATTTTAATACTCATAAAAAACACCATTGTATAGAAACATTATTTCTTATACAGAATAATTTTTGTGTCGGTTATTTTCTCAATGCGATATTTGCGCAATTTTTTCAGTGCAACAACACCACCACCAGCCACAGCAATGCCCGTTGCGGTAATAGCAGTTGGAAGTCCCCATATTGACGCAGCCGTGCCTAATGTTATACCCGCTGCGGGACCCGTGATAGGCGTTGCTGTGCCACCAGAACTAATTGTAACAACAACAACCGCAACGGCTATCGTAATACAGGCAATACAAGCCCCCCATGCAACTTTCCCCGTTGCTTTAATTTTAATTACTTTTCTAGCCAAATCACCTTCGACCTCGATGGTATCCTGATTGTTTTTTAATGCTTCGCCAAGTTCTTTTTCAGTATTCAATTTAATCACCTCATAATTTCATTGTTAAACTCAATAAATCTTTTGTCAATATACATTGGTTATTGATGTTACTTAACATATTAACATAAAGGTAAACAAAATACAATATTTACATACAAAAATCCCTCTGCCGATTTCTCAGCAGAGGGATAATTTTTGCTTTATAAACCTAATTACGTAGATTCCTAAATTGTAGAAAAGTGATATTCCGACTGTGTCGGAGTGATATTTTCGCAAAGCGAAAGTGTTATTGAAGCCTAACGGCTTCAGTTATATTATATTCGCCTCTAAAACTGTCCGAAGGGCAATATCACTTGCGAAGCAAATATCACTGGCGTAGCCAATATAACTCGCCGATAGGCGAATATAACTCAAGGGCTATTCCAACAAAAAATGCCGACCAGAAGGTCGGCATTTTATCGTTAGGAATTAGCCCTTGATAGCAGCCTGAGCGGCAGCGAGGCGTGCGATGGGCACACGGAAGGGAGAGCAGGATACATAGTCAAGACCAATCTTGTGGCAGAACTCAACGGAAACAGGGTCGCCGCCGTGCTCACCGCAGATACCGCAGTGAATTTCGGGACGGGTCTTCTTACCGAGCTCAACAGCCATATCCATAAGCTTACCAACACCGGTCTGGTCGAGCTTTGCAAAAGGATCGTTCTCGTAGATCTTGGTGTCATAGTAAGCAGTAAGGAACTTACCAGCATCGTCACGGCTGAAGCCGAAGGTCATTTGGGTAAGATCGTTGGTACCGAAGCAGAAGAACTCAGCTTCTTTTGCGATCTCATCAGCGGTAAGGCAAGCTCTGGGGATTTCCATCATGGTACCAACTTCGT
>JAZSEN010000135.1:0-32894 GCA_045531675.1 Faecousia sp. | reverse complement strand
CCTTTGCGTAGTAGCCGTAGACGGCAGTTGCAGCACCGAATTCGTTGCCGTTATTCGCCAGACTCTCGCAGTAAGCACCCAGGCTGTACGCGATAACTCTGGTGTAGAAGGCAGTGCCGGTGGTAGCGGAGTTGTAAACAGCGGCGATGTAGACAGTCTCATCAATCTGCTTGGCGGAGATGCCGGTGACAGCGGTGGTGTACTCGCCGGTGGTGGAGGTCATCTTGATGGTGCCGGTAGCATTTTCGGGAGTCAGAACATCAGCGTTGTTGTAGTCCGTAGCGGTCCAGTAGTAGAAGGTCACACCATCAGCAGGAGTGTACTTGGGAGTGAAGTAGTAGTTGATGGAGAACGCACCCTGGAAGGACACGGTGGGATGGATGTTGGAGTAGCCGGTGCTCATAACGAACACACCAGTCTTGGACTCGTCGGGATTGACAATATCCTCGACCATGGAGCCGTCGTAAGCCTGAACCAGAGCCTGCTGCTCAGCGGTCAGGCTGGCGTTAATCAGAGCATCGGTCTTGTAATTGAAGTAAACCTGTGCGGCCGCGCCGTAGTTCAGCATAGCAACAACCAGAGCCTTGGCCTTGGCGGAGGAGCTGGCGTTGTTCAGAATGGTTTTGGCGTAAGCAACAGCGTGGTAACCGACAACATCGGAGTAGGCGTAGGTGCCGTCGGACAGCTTGGCATAGACCTTGAAGAACATGGTATCGCCCAGCAGTCTGGCGGAAACGCCCTTGGACTGTGCGGTGTAGGAGCCGTCAGCATTGGAGATGTAACCGGGGATGACATCCTGAGCATCATCGATGGTGCCTTCGTAGTTGCGGTCAGCGAAGGTCAGTAGACCCATCTCCACAACGTCGGTCATGTTGTCCACGTTGAAGTAGAGGTTGTACTGAATCTCATCTCTGAAGGCCAGAGTGGGGTACTTCAGAGTTAAGGTAGGCACTGCAATTTCGACATAATCCGGATCCTTCTCCCCGCAAGCGGAGCAGTAGCCATCCACATAACTGTGTCCGGTAGCATCCACAACATCATCGGTGTAGCTATCATTACAAGCGGAACAGATGTAGGTGGTGAAGCCCTTTTCAGTACAGGTGGGCGCAGTCACAACCGCGTCATAGCTATGTCCCAGAGCGACTACGGCATCGCTGACATAGCTGTTGCCACAGTTGGAGCAGGTGTAGGTGGTGTAGCCGTAGGCGGAGCAGGTTGGAGGTGTCACAGTGGGCTCATAGTTGTGACCATTGGAGTAGATACTCTTCTGGTACTTGTCGCCGCAGGCGTTACAGGTATAGGTCATAACGCCGGAGGTGGTGCAATCGGGCGGGGTGGTTACCACTCCATCGTCGTAGGAGTGCCCGGTTGCTGCAAGGGTTTCGGTGTAGGTGTTACCGCAAAGAGTGCAGGTGCTGGTCACAGAACCGGGCGTGGAGCAAGTGGGCTCAGTGGTAACAGTTTTATAGTTGTGTCCGGGAGCGGTTTCGTCGGCTACATAGCTGTCACCGCAGACGGTACAGGTGTAGGTGGTGTAGCCACCGGCGGAGCAGGTGGGGGGTGTGACAGCAGCCTCATAGCTGTGGTCGATGGTGGTGGTTTCGTCGGCTACATAGCTGTCACCGCAGACAGTGCAGGTATAGGTGGTGTAGCCGCCGGCGGAGCAGGTGGGGGGTGTGACAGCAGCCTCATAGCTGTGGTCGATGGCGGCGGTTTCGTCGGCTACATAGCTGTCACCGCAGACAGTACAGGTGTAGGTGGTGTAGCCACCGGCGGAGCAGGAGGGAGCGGTGACCACAGTCTGATAACTGTGGTTGCAGGTGGAATATATCTGCAGGTACTCCAGATTGCAGTTGTCTACATTAAATGTTCCCGCGCCGATGTAAGAGAAGCTGAAGTCCTTTCCGTTGACCCAGTCGGAGGTCTCTCCGGTGGCAGTGCCGCCAGTATAACAGGTGGTCATGGGACCAATCTGTACGTCGTCAACATACAGATAAACCATGTTGGAAAGGTATTTACCGTTTGCATCGGTGGTGACTTTGTTGATTAAAGCATATTTGTGCCGGATGGTACCATCGATGCCGTTGCCGGACAGGCTGACACCGTAGTTGTTGTGGGCGCCGTTTTTGTACTCACCAAGAGCGATGAAGGTACTTGCGGTCCGGCGATAGAGATAGTAGGAATTCAAATCCTTGTGGTTATCGGTGGAGCACAGCAGCATAGCGCCGTTGATATCGTCTCTCCATGTGCCGGAGGATACCCATTCCACGCTCCAGAACTGGTCGTGCATCAGGTTGACCTGCCGGTCCAATGCGAAGGCAACATTGGTGAAAGTACCATTGGAGATGGAGCCGGTCTGCAGGAGCAGTCCGTTTTCGGAGAACTTGTCGTTTTCAACGGTGACAAAATCATCTTTGTCGTAGTTCAGCTCCCAGCGGTAGTTACCATCGTTGGTGGCTTCCGCGGGGATGCCGTTCCCATACTTTGATATAGTTGATGGAGCAGTTACGGAGAGGGTGTGTGGTAGAGCCAATGTAGTTGAAGGTGAAATCTTTGCCGGAAACATTGACACTGCTGGCGCTGGCGTGGGTGGTGCTGGTGCCAACCAGCTTTACGTCATCCATAGAACCGATTTTCACACCGTCGACATAAAGATAGATTTGATTTTCCGTACCATTAGGTACGTTGACAAAGCGGTAGGTGTGAATCTCGCTGCGGTAGTTGGCACCGGCGCTGGACCCCATCTTGGATGCGATGGTTGCCCAGGAGATACCGGAGTTGCAGTAGCCAAGAGTGCCATCCCGATAGCCGAAGAGGGCATAAGTCTGATTGAAGTGGATGTACAGGTTGCCGGTGGTGGTACTGGCTGCGGTATCGCACATCAGCAGAATACCGCCGGCATAGGTACCGCCGCCCTTGTATTCCAGTACCCAGGGCTTGTGATGCTCCAGAACCACAGGTTTATCCAGAGCGTATTGGACATTGGTGAAGCTGCCGGAGTCGGTGCTGCCGGTGTAGGTGCCGGTGGTCAGAGTGGTCCGGTTGTAGGTGAAGCCGGGACCGGCAACCGCGGAGAAAGCTGCGGAATCGGCAGCCCAGTGGAAATTGTCATGTTTAACCGCCTTGGCGGTGATGCTGACAGGACCGGTGACTTCGGGGATGTAAACAGAGTGACCCACCACACCGTCGCTGGGGATTGTGGCGGTTTTACCGGTGGCGGCATCCGTCATGGTGACGGAAATTTCTACGTCCATCCAGCTTTCGTAGGGAAGCATATCCACAGTCAGGGACTGACCTTCTGTTGCCATACGGGCCAGACCGGCGGCGGGGAATACCTGCGTCAAATCGTAGCTGACCTCATGGAAAGTGGATTCTCCGGTGCCCAGAGTGCTGTATTTCATGATATCGGAAATCAGACAGGTGGTAATCATGTCCATGCCTGCGCAGTCGGGGTGGACGTCGTTGGCGTAGTAGTAGTCCTTGACGGTGTCGTAGTTTACCATGCCGCACTTCTGATCCAGATCCACGAGATAAACCTTTTTGCCGATGCTTTGGAAGTGCTCAGTCAGATAGGTGACACCGGCGTTGAAGTTCTTTAGCGCGGTGGCGCGACCGGAAGCCTGCTCACTGAGATTGAAGGTGGGCAGCATGCAGTAGATTTCCGCATCGGGATAGGTGGCAATCATGCGGGAAAGCATGATGTAGTACGCACCTACAGAGGTGGAGGGGGTAGCGTAGCTGTTGACGCTGGTGTACAGGGCGTTGCGCTCACTGGCAGTATCCACATCAGCTTTGGAACCAACATCTACGGTGGAATAGTTGCCAACGTCGTTGGTGCCCAGATAGACCGCAATGATATCGGGCTTGGTGCTGCCATTATGCAGATTGACCGCCCGATTCTTGTAGGCAGCGGCAGGATACTCGGTGGAGTTACCCTTGGCGGGGTCCTTGACAACAAAGCTGCCGGACCATGCATTGTTGACCAGCAGGTTCATGCCCAGTGTATCGCAGGTTTGCTGCCACCAGGTATCGGCACGGGTGACCTGATCGTATTCGGCGTAATCCGAACGGCTGGAATCACCGTAGTAAGTGCCGAAGGTGGCCTCGGCGGTGGAGAGATAAAGAGGGTTGTAGGTTTTGCTGTTGTTAACACCCTCATAGGTTGAGATGCTGTCGCCGATGACAGACAGATTCAGACCGGAAAAATCCTTGATATTCCCATAGTTTTCGATGCTTGCGCCGGATACCTCAACAGTCAAATCCGGCAGATAGGGCAGGACCATCGTCAGACACAGCACGATGGCCAGCATACGCCTTAAAAATGTACTTTTTTCCACGCAGACATCTCCTTTGGTTGTTTTGTGCAGACACCAGTCTACTTTATAAAGTATACGATGTTTTTTGTGGTGGGTCAAGGAAAAATGCGTGGTATTTACAGATATATTCCGCTGTTTCGGCAATTATCGAAAAGGCTTGAAATCGAATAAGGGATGGTATATAATTGGAATATGGACCGCAGTTGTCCGGTATTCTGGGTTAATTGGAGAATTGCAAATGAGCAAATCAAAGAATAGAAAAAAAGATATGGATTTACTGTCGAAGCCATGGTTTTGGGTGGGCATATTCATTGTGGTTTCGGCAGTTGTTGTGCTGCTGTTTTTCTTGCTGGGAAGTATTCCTTCCAGCGACGGGGATACCACGCAATCTACCGAAATGAATATTGAAATTACTGAAACGTCGCCCATCGCGCTGGAATACGGTCTGGTTATCACGGATATGGGCAAGTATTCCGGAAGTTACATGGAGGACGGCTCCAATGAGCAGGTGTCTGATGTAATGATGCTGATTGTGGAAAACACGGCGGAGAAAGATTTACAGCTGGCACGAATTAATATCCAATATGCTGACTTTACCGCCAGTTTCCAGATTACCAACGTGCCGGCAGGAGAGTCGGTGATGGTGCTGGAGCAGAAACGCCATCAGGTAGTGAAGGAAGAATTCAAGCGCATTGAAACGAAGGATATTGCATTTTTCCAGGAACCTATGAGTCTGCACGAGGATAAGTTCGAATATTCTCTGGGCGAGGGCTATATTGAAATAAAGAACAAGCAGGAAACGCCCATTACCGGTGATATCTATGTCTACTATAAAAACTGCTCGGAGGATATGTTCCACGGCGGAATTACCTATCGGGCAAAAATTGAGGGTGGACTGGCTGGGCAGCAGACAAAGCGGGTAAAAACCGGACATTTTGATCCCGCAAACTGCAGTCTGCTGATGATTTCCTTTGCAGGGTGACGCAATGGAACGATATTATCAATTTGCCGGAGTGGTGCTGCGGGTGACCGGTCCCGATGGGCAGATGGATTGTGATGATTTATCGCTGATGCACTATGAGTGTCCGGCACAGGATTGGGACCATTGGCTGGATTTTACTATTGTAGATCGGGTTTCTCCGCCGGAGGGAGAACTGATTTATGTAGAAGCCGCCAAACGGATTTACGCCTGCGGTGAAACGCAAATCCGCTATGAAGGGACAGTGTCCACCTTACCGGAGAATGCGTACATCCGTATTGCGCGACAGGGGAACCATAGCCGTGTGGAGGTAGCATCCCGCTTTCTGGCGGGATATATCACCGCTAAACTGGTTCTTAATTCCATGGAGGCGGAGCATCTCATTGTTCAAAAACGGGGCTTGCTGCTTCATGCTTCGTATATCCGATGGAAAGATAAGGCGATTCTGTTCACCGCACCTTCCGGTACGGGAAAATCCACACAGGCAGATCTGTGGTGCCGGTTGCGGGGCGCGGAACTGATTAACGGTGACCGGGCCGCTGTGATGGTGGAGGACAAAATCATTGTCCGTGGAATTCCTTTTTGTGGCAGCTCCGGTGTGTGCAAAAAGGTAGACCTTCCTCTGGCGGCTGTGGTCTACCTGAGTCAGGCATCCCAAACCTTCATCGAGCGTCTGTCCGGCGTACAAGCTTTCCGTAGAATCTGGGAGGGCTGCAGTGTGAATGTCTGGAACCGTGAGGATATGGCTGCGTGCACCCAGACGGTGTCGGATGTTCTGACCGCGGTGCCTGTGTTCCATCTGTTCTGCACTGCGGATGAATCTGCTGTGATTTGCCTTGAGCAAATTCTGGACAAATGTCTTGATATCTGATATAATCAAAATAGTTTTTTATTCGACAAGGAGGAACTCTATGAAAACCCGTTTACTCAGACCTCTGAGCTGTTTGCTGGTGCTGGTGCTTCTGGCGTCGGTGCTGCTGGTTCGGCTCCCTGTTCCGGCGCAGGCAGAGCCTGCGGATGCTGAATCCATCCAGATGCAGGATGGCGTAACCCTCCATTGCTGGAACTGGTCCTTCAAGGAAATCGAGGATAACATGGCAACCATCGCTGCCCTTGGTTATACCTCTATTCAGACCTCTCCCATTCAGCAGGCCAAGCAGCCGACCCTGAATTTCCCCACGAATGACTGGTGGGTGTTCTATCAGCCCGCCGGCTTCCACATTGACAATACCGGTGACAGCGCTCTGGGCAACAAGGCGGATTTTGTCAGCATGTGCAAGACTGCTCATAAGTACGGCATCAAGGTCATCGTGGACGTGGTAGCCAACCATATGGGTAATACCGTGGAAGGCACCAACGGTTTTGCGCCCTCCATCATCGAGGATTTGCTGAACGACGAAAACTGCTGGCATGATGTCTACAAGAACACCTCCAATTACAACAGCCGTCTGGAAGTGACTCAGTACTGCATGACCGGTCTGCCGGATTTGAACACCTCCAACGAGAAGGTTCAGAATTACGTTCTGGGTTTCCTGAAAGAGTGCATCGATGCCGGTGCGGACGGCTTCCGTTTTGATGCTGCAAAGCACATCGAAACCCCTGAGGATGGCAATCTGGCCAGCGACTTCTGGCCCACCGTCATCAATGGTGCCAAGGAGTACGCCAACTCCAGCCGCGGCATCAATCTGTACTGCTACGGCGAATTGCTGGACAGCCCCGGCGGCGGTCTGTCCGTAGATGCCTACACCAAGTACATGAGCATCACCGATAACACTTGGTGCACCAGTGCACTCAATGCGGTAAAGGCCGGTACGGCAGGTCTGTTCACCGCCTCCTACCACAAAGGTACCGCTTCTCAGCTGGTTCTCTGGGCAGAGTCCCACGATAACTTTGCCGATGAAAGCACCAGAGATGTTTCTGATGAAAACATCAACAAAACCTGGGCGCTGATTGCGGCTCGCGCCGGCACTATGGGCCTGTATCTGGCACGACCTGCCAACTTCTCCCAGCTGTTGGGCGCGGCTTCCAACACCGCATGGGCATATCCTGAGGTGGCTGCCGCCAACCGGTTCCATACCACTTTCATCGGTGAGCCTGAGCATGTGTCCAACGACGGCAGCATTGCCTACGTTGAGCGCGGCACTTCCGGCGTGGTTCTGGTCAACTGCAAGGGTACCGAGGCGGATGTCAGCGTCCCTGCCAAGATGATGGCAGACGGCACCTACACCGATCAGATTACCGGTAACACCTTTACTGTTGCCAATGGCAAGATTTCCGGAAAAATCGGCAGCACCGGTATTGCGGTTGTTTATGAGTGCGAATCCTGCGCCCATGAGAGCCATGATGCCGAAGGCTTCTGCAAGACTTGCAATGGTCTGGTGGGTCACGAATACGATGAGAACCGTACCTGCGCTTGCGGCGATGTGCTGGTGTCCGACCGTACTATCTACTTTGTTGGTACCGACCGCTGGACCAAGGTTAACTACTACTCCTGGTATGACGATATCAACATCATCACCGACACCTGGCCTGGCAATCGCATGACTCAGGTGGACGGAAATGTGTTCTCCTGCGTGATTCCTTCTGACGCGCCTTTTATCATCTTCAATGATACATACGGAACCCAGACTGAGAATCTTGACGTTCCTGCAGAAAGCACGGGACTGAATATGTTCGATTTGGTTACCCGTGAGTGGGGAACCTACGGTCAGGAAGCTCCCGATGAGGATGCCGGAAAGAATGATACAACCGGTTCCACGGATACCCCTGAGGAACCCGGCGATTCCAATGCGATGATGTGGATTGTACTTGCAATCTGCGCTGTTGTGGTCGTTGGCGCCGCTGTGGCCATTGTTCTGGTTCTGAAGAAGAAGTAATTCATAAAAAACTCCTTTTCAAGGCGGCTGCCTTGAAAAGGAGTTTTCTTATTCATATTTCAGTATCTCTTTGGCCACATACACCGGACGGTCTTTACTTTGTTCGAAGGTTCGTCCCACATATTCGCCGATAATGCCGATGCAGAACAGTTGAATACTGCCCAGCAGAAGAATCAGAACGATGATGGTGGCCCAACCGGGAATGGCGATGCCCCAAATGATTTTTTCAATGATAATCCAAATCAGGTAAACAAAGGCGGAAATGGCCGTCAGACTGCCAATGTAAATCGAGTACCGCAGGGGTTTGGTGGAAAAGCCGATGATGCCCTCGATGGCGTAATTCATCAGTTTCCGGAAACTCCATTTGGTTTTTCCGGCGTGACGTTCGCAAGCGGTGTAGGGAATGAAACAGGTTTCGTAGCCGACCCACGCAAACAGACCCTTGGAGAACCGGTGGTACTCAGCCAGCTCCAGCAGACTGTCACGAACGCTGCGGCGGAAGGTGCGGAAATCGCTGGCATCGGCGTGCAGGTTCACATCCGACAGGTGATTGATGATGTTGTAAAAACTCTTTTTGAAGAAGGACAGCACTTTGCCCTCTCCACGACGGTCCTGATAAGCGGCAACCACGTCGTGCTCCGGATGTTCCTCCAGAATCTTCACCATATCCCGAACGATTTCCGGTCGTTGCTGTAAATCCGCATCAATGAGAGATATATATTCGCCGTCGGCGTGTTCCATGCCGGCATAGATAGCGGATTCCTTGCCGAAATTGCGGGAGAAGGAGATAACCTTTACAGGACACTTTTGGGCATTGAATAGTTTTTTGAGGTTGTGTAACGTAGCATCAGAACTGCCGTCGTTGACGAATACAATCTCGTAATTATAGCCGCAGCCATCAAACGCAGCAATGACGGCCTCCTGAAAGGCGGCCACATTTTCGGCTTCATTATAGCAGGGAACAACCAGAGAAAGCTTCATCCAACCCAACTCCCAATCAAAAGTTTGTTATATTATATCCTTCAATCCTGATTCCGTCAAGAAATTCATTGACAGTTCAGAAAAAATATGTTATTTTATCTAGGAAATGCGCAGATGGAGAGGTTCCACGTTTGTCCCGTTCAGAGAGTGTCCGGCTGGTGTGAGGGCATAGGGGATGGCGTGGATGGTCGCTCCGGAGCAGTCACTCTGAATGGCAGTAGGGGAGATCGGGTCCGCCCGTTACAGCGTTTGAGTGCCCGTAAGGGAATTCAGGTGGTACCGCGGAAAAGGTAATTTTTCGCCCTGAGAGTTTTTCTCTCAGGGCGTTTTCATTTGTAAAGGAGTGTATTTCAAATGGCTAGAGAACTGCCGAAGGTGTACGAACCCCAGCAGGTCGAGAATGAAATCTACAAGATGTGGGAAGAGGGTGGCTACTTCCGTCCTCAGGGCAAGGAGGGTGCCAAGCCCTTCACCATCGTCATGCCCCCTCCCAATGTTACCGGTCAGCTCCACATGGGTCACGCCATGGACGCAACCCTGCAGGATACGCTGATTCGCTTCAAGCGGATGCAGGGTTTTGACGCGCTGTGGATTCCCGGCGTGGACCATGCCGGCATCGCCACCCAAATCAAGGTGGAAGAGGAGCTGCGTACCAAGGAGGGTTTGACCCGTTACGATCTGGGTCGTGAGAAGTTCCTGGAGCGGGTCTGGGATTGGAAGCATAAGTACGGCAACCGTATCGTGGAGCAGCAGAAGAAGCTGGGTGCGTCCTGCGATTGGGAGCGCTCCCGCTTCACTATGGATGAGGGCTGCTCCAAGGCGGTCCGTGAGGTGTTTGTTTCCCTGTACGAAAAGGGCCTGATTTATAAGGGTAGTCGTATCATTAACTGGTGCCCCAACTGTGTCACCGCTCTGTCCGATGCAGAGGTTGAATATGTGGATAAGCCCGGTCACCTGTGGCACATCCGTTATCCTCTGACCGACGGTTCCGGTGAGGTGGTGGTTGCTACCACCCGTCCCGAGACCATGCTGGGCGATACCGGTGTCTGCGTCAACCCCAACGATGAGCGTTATCAGAGCATTGTGGGCAAGACCGTCATCCTGCCTCTGGTCAACAAGGAGATTCCTGTTGTTGCCGATGACTATGCCGAGATGGAGTTCGGCACCGGCTGTGTCAAGATGACCCCTGCCCATGACCCCAACGACTTCGAGGTGGGTCTGCGGCATAATCTGGAGGTCATCCGTGTGCTGGACGACAACGGCAAGGTCAATGCGCTGGGTGGCAAGTATGAGGGTCTGGACCGCTACGAGGCCCGTAAGCAGATTGTCAAGGACCTTGAGGAGCAGGGCTATCTGGTCAAAATCGACGACCATGCCCACAATGTCGGCACCTGCTACCGTTGCCACAATGATGTGGAGCCTATTATTTCCGCACAGTGGTTCGTGAAGATGCAGCCTCTGGCCAAGGAAGCCATCCGCGTGGTTAAGGAGGGCGAAACCAAGTTTGTCCCCGAGCGATTCAGCAAGACCTATCTGAACTGGATGGAGAATGTCCGTGACTGGTGTATCTCCCGTCAGCTGTGGTGGGGTCACCAGATTCCTGCGTGGACCTGTGCTGACTGCGGTCACATCACCGTTTCCCGGACCGATGCCTGCAAGTGCGAGAAGTGCGGCAGTACCAGTATTGAGCGGGATCCCGATGTGCTGGATACCTGGTTCAGCTCTGCCCTGTGGCCCTTCGAGACTCTGGGTTGGCCTGAAAGCACCGAGGATTTGAAGAAGTTCTATCCCACCGATGTACTGGTCACCGGCTACGATATCATCTTCTTCTGGGTTGCCAGAATGATTTTCTCCGGCTGCGAGCATACCGGCAAGACTCCCTTCCACACCGTCCTGATCCACGGTCTGGTCCGTGACGATAAGGGCCGGAAGATGTCCAAGAGTCTGGGTAACGGCATCGATCCTCTGGAGATGATTGAGCGCTTCGGCTGCGATGCCTTGCGTATGAACATGGTCACCGGCAACAGCCCCGGAAACGATATGCGTTTCTATGTGGAGCGCTGTGAGGCCATGCGTAACTTCGCCAACAAGCTGTGGAATGCCAGCCGTTACGTCATGATGAATCTGGGCGAGGGCGCAAAGAATGAGCTGCCTGCTGCGGATAAGCTGGAAATCGCTGATAAGTGGGTTCTGTCCAAGCTGAATACCCTGATTGCCGAAGTCACCGAGAATCTGGAGAAGTATGAGCTGGGCGTGGCCGACCAGAAGGTTTACGACTACATCTGGGATACCTACTGTGACTGGTACATTGAGCTGACCAAGGCCCGTCTGTACTCCGAGGATGCGGACCGCAAAGCAACTGCCATGAGTGTTCTGGTCTATGTTTTGGATCAGGTGCTGCGTCTGCTGCATCCGTTCATGCCCTTCATCACCGAGGAAATCTGGCAGTCCATCCCCCATGAGGGTAATGCCCTGATTGTGGCGGCATGGCCTGAGTACAAGGCGGAGCTGGCGTTCAAGACCGAGGAGGCACAGATGGAGTCTGTTATGGAGTGCATCCGTGCTATCCGTGCCCGCCGCACCGAGATGAACGTACCTCCCAGCAAGAAGGCCGCGCTGTTCATCCTCACCGCTAAGAAGGACATTTTTGCCGTGGGGGAGGGATTCCTGCAACGGCTGGCCTATGCCGATGTTGTGACTCTGCTGGATAACGAGCCTGAGAATCTGGACGGCATGGTGACCATCACTACTGCCGATGCCAAGCTGTATATCCCCATGGGTCAGCTGGTGGATGTTGCCAAGGAGCTGGAGCGCATCAACAAGGAGCTGGAAAGCGCCCGTAAGTTCCTCAGCTCTCTGGAGAGCAAGCTGTCCAATGAGAAGTTTGTTTCCCGCGCGCCGGAGGCGGTTGTCAACGCCGAACGTGAAAAGGCTGCAAAGACCGCTGAGCTGATTGCCCAGCTGGAGCAGAGCCTGTCCGCGCTAGAAAAGCTGTAAATAATTAAGGAGCTGCCCAAACGGGCAGCTCCTTGTGTTATATTTGCAAAGCGGCGTCATAGACCACGTTCTTTGGCAAATCCAGCTCCTGTGCGGTCTGCTTGATGGCATCCTTCCGACTCAGACCCTGTTCCATCAGTGCTGCAACTCTTGCCGCCGCATCTTCTGCGGTGGCCTTTTCTTTTGCCACCACCGGCGCACCGGCCACCACCAGCACAAACTCGCCTTTGGGAGGCTGGCTGGTATAGTGGGCAATGGCACCTTCCAAGGTGGTGCGAATGACCTCCTCATGGAGCTTGGTCAGCTCACGGCACAGACTGATGGGGCGTTCTCCACCGAAAACAGCCGCCATATCCTCCAAGGTGGACATCAGCTTGTGAGGTGCTTCGTAGAAAATCATGGTCCGTGTTTCGCCAATCAATGCTTCCAGATGCTCCCGACGGCTTTTTTTTGCCGTGGACAGGAAGCCCTCAAAGCAGAATCTGCCGGTGCTTTGACCGGAGATGCTTAAAGCGGTAATCACCGCACAGGGACCGGGAATGGCGCAGACTGTGATTCCGGTTTCGGCACACAGCTTGACCAAATCCTCACCCGGATCGGAAATCGCCGGACTGCCGGCATCGGAAACCAGCGCGCAGGTTTCGCCGGCAAGAATCCGGTCCAGAATGACGTTGCCCTTTGCAGCCTTGTTGTGCTCGTAGTAGCTGACAAGGCTTTTTTTGATGCCCAGATAGTTGAGCAGCTTCAAGGTCACACGGGTGTCCTCGGCGGCGATGAAGTCCGCCTGCTCCAACGTTTCCCGACAGCGGGTGGAAATGTCCCCCAGATTGCCGATGGGGGTCGGCACCAGATACAGCATTCCGGCCATGGTATTCCTCCTTAGGATCGGTGATATACCTTGTTGTAGTAGGATGTGGGCGCACCGGCAGGGTCAAACAGGGCTTCTTCCTCCCAGACCAGTCCGGGTTTGCCACCTTTGCGACATTGGAGCAGAATCAGGGCCACCGGACCATCAGGACGGTGGCGAATCAGTCGCAGTCGCTTTGGCTCCAGACCGTTTTTGACGGCGCAGCCGCAAAGATTCGCCAATTGTTCGGGTTTATGTACGATATAAAAATCTCCGCCCCAGCATAGCGCCCACGCAGCTGCCTGAAACAGTTCGCTGCTTTCACAGCAGTCTGTGCGACGGGCGAGGGGAGTCCGCTTGCTTTCCGGGCCGCCGGAGAAGTAGGGAGGATTGGAAATGCAGCACCGGAAGGAACCGGCTGGAACCAGCGAGTTCACACAGCACAAATCCGCGCATATACTGCTCATACGGGCAGTCAGGTCGTTACGGCGGATATTTTCGAGGGCGGCTGCGTGGGCGACAGAATCCAACTCGATGCCCGTAACGCGACACCGTTCATGAACAGCGCACAGCAGCAGTCCCAGTGTGCCGCAACCGGAGCCTAAATCCAGAACCTCGCCGGCAGGGCGGACAAAATCCGCCAGCAGCATGGAATCGGTGCTGAGGGGAAAGCACCCCTCAGGAAGCTCCAGCGTATAGCCATTGGGCAGATGTTCCATAATGTTCTCCTAAAAAAACAGGGTCTGCGCGACGGTGAACCGCGCGCAGACCATTTTTGGATGGGAAAGATCAGCCTTCCTCAATTGCCTCAGTGGGGCAGTTGTCGGCGCAGGAGCCGCAGCTGACACAGACATCAGCATCGATGACGTACTTGTCTTCGCCCTCGGAAATAGCTTCGACGGGGCAGTTGTCAGCGCAAGCGCCGCACTTGACACAAGCGTCAGTGATATTGTAAGCCATGATTTTACCTCCATATATGTTTGTAGCACGCCACACAGCGTATCTATATTCTAGCATGGTTTTCTGAAAATGCAATGCTTTTTTTATTCAGTCGTATAATTTTTATCGGGAGCGGGGATGATTTCCGGCGAGGGAGGGATGCAGGTGCGTTACGATACCAATGCAACGGAGCTTATACTGGCGGCAGGACGTCATGCCCGCACACTGGGGCATAGTTATGTCGGTACGGTCCACATCCTTATGGCGCTGGCGGAGGAACCGGGACATACGGGATTGCTGCTTCGCTCAGAGGGAGTGGAGCCGGAGCGAGTTCTGGGACTGGTGAAGGCATTCTGCGGCAGGGGAGTGCCGGAATTGCCTTTGCCTCAGGGCTTTACGACCGGCGTTGAGAAGGTTTTGAAAGCAGCGGTACAGGAAGCGCGGTCTATGGAACGGCGTACAATCAGCTCGGGACACTTGTTGCTGGGGCTGCTCCGGATACCGGATACAGATGGCTGGAATATGTTGGAGCTGTGCAGCGCAGACACGGACAGGTTGTTCACGATGACAGTGGAATACTTAACCGTCCCCCGACCGGTGAAGGTGAAGAAGGAGGAAGCGGCTACGAAAATATTGGAGCAATTCAGTACAGATTTGATAGCCAAGGCTCAGGAAATGGATCCTGTAATTGGCAGGGATAGAGAAATAGAGACAGTCATAGGAATTCTCAGCCGGAAGAATAAAAACAATCCGGCGCTGATTGGGGAACCGGGAGTGGGCAAGACCGCCATAGCCGAGGGGCTTGCCCAACGGATGGCAACAGGTAATGTGCCGCCGCAACTGAAAGAAAAAAGACTGATTAGTCTGAATATGGCGGATATGGTGGCTGGTACCAAGTATCGGGGTGAGTTTGAGGAACGGCTGCGGGATGTGCTTGCTGAAATTCGTCGCAGCGGTGATGTGATTCTGTTTGTCGATGAGATGCACACCATTGTGGGAGCGGGCGCAGCGGAGGGGGCTATCGATGCGGCGAATATTCTCAAGCCGGCGTTAGGTCGGGGCGAAATCCAGATGCTGGGTGCAACCACTATGGAGGAATACCGGAAAAACATCGAGAAGGATCCTGCGCTGGAGCGACGGTTCCGTCCTGTGAAGGTGGCTGAGCCGGATAAGGAAGCCACCCTTGCGATTCTGCGTGGACTGAGACCCGGACTGGAACGGCATCATCATATGCGTATCACTGATGAGGCGATGGAGGAAGCGGTGCGGCTTTCGGTGCGGTATCTGCCGGATTTGTATCTGCCGGATAAGGCAATTGACCTGCTGGATGAGGGTGCGGCACGGGCAAGAATGGAGGATTTGCGCCGCGGTAAGGGGCTGTCCCGTCATGATTTAGAGCAGGAGCTTCATGACGCGGTGCGGGAGAGCCGTTACGAACGGGCAGCGGAGCTGCGGGATAAGATGCAGCGAATCGGCTCGAAAACGGCAGAGGGGCATCGGATGCGCACGGTGACGGGACTGGATGTGGCGTGGGCGGTTTCTGACCGAACGGGGATTCCTGTGGGAAAGCTGACGGCAGATGACAGAAAACGTCTTTTGGAGCTGGATAATATTTTATCCGGCAGAGTGGTCGGGCAGGCCGAGGCGGTGAAAACCGTGGCTGAAGCGGTGCGCAGAGGTTACAGCGGTGTTCGGGATGAACATCGACCCATCGCTTCGCTGCTGTTTACCGGACCTACCGGTGTGGGAAAGACCGAACTGTGCCGTGTGCTGGCAGAGGAAATCTACGGCAGTCGGGATGCTATGATTCGCTTGGATATGACTGAGTATATGGAAAAACAGTCCGTATCCCGCTTGATTGGCGCGCCTCCCGGCTATGTGGGCTATGAGGAGGGCGGCAAGCTGACGGAAGCGGTCCGGCGGCGTCCTTACTGCCTGGTATTGTTGGATGAGCTGGAAAAGGCTCATCGGGATGTGACCGGAATTCTTCTGCAAATCATGGAAGAAGGGGAACTGACTGACTCTACTGGACGGCGTGTGAGCTTTAAGAATGCTATTGTGGTTATGACCTCCAATATCGGTGGCGAGCTGCGGTCTGAGGGACTGGGATTTCGACCGGCCGGACGGACAGGGGAGACGGACGCGGCGTTGCGCCATGCGTTTTCACCGGAGTTTCTGGGGCGACTGGATAAAATCATATGCTTCCAGCCCCTGTCTACGACAGCGCTGAGTGCCATCGCTGCCAAATATATTTGCGAGATGACCAGACGGATGGAAGCACAGGGGGTGCAGCTGCAGTTGCCGGAAACGCTGGCGCAGGAGCTAAGCAGTCGCTGCCGGCAAAAGGAAGGCGCACGATATCTGCGGCGGCTGGTTCAGGAGGAAATTGAAGGACCGCTGGCCACATTTTTGCTCCAAAGCGCCAAAAAACAATCGAAAATCCGTGGCATTTATAAGGACGGCGTGTTGCACTTTCAGGGCTAGCAGTGCAGTAAATGATTGTTTAGCAAACTAAGCGCCACAGGCGCTATACCTTCTCCCCGGGAGAAGGTATGGGCGCTACCGCGCCAGTGCTGTAAACGATGATTTAGAACAATATAACGGTCATGTTCTGGAACGAGTGTTCTAAAATATGACCGTTTTACTATTTTTACAAAATTTTTCTGATTTTTTTGGTGAAAAATATTGATTTTTTGAAAAGAAGGGTTTATACTGTAGCTACGTGGAGCAAAATGGATGAAATGTGGAGCGAAATGGAGGAGGTGAGGTCCCATGATTGGTAAATATCCCGCGAAACTGGACGACAAGAACCGTCTGTTCGTGCCGGCGAAGCTGAGAGCGGAGCTGGGAGAAGCGTTTTTTGTGACGCTGGGTGTCAACTGCGGTCATCGGTGCCTCACTGTCTATACTGCACCCGACTGGCAGACCCTGCAGGAGAACTATAATGCCCTGCCTATCTCTCAGCGCGGTGCCGCCACCAGCCTCATTTTTATCAACGCCACCGAATGTACACCGGACAAGCAGTTTCGCTTTATGCTGACCCAGAACCTGCTGGACTTCGCCGGCATTAGCCGTGATGTTGTCATTGTGGGTCGCGCCGGCCAGGCAGAGATTTGGTCTGCGGACGAGTTTGCCGCCTTCGAGACCGAGAATCTGACCCCCGAAAAGCTGCTGGCATCTCTGGAGGCAATCGGTCTATGAGTGAATTTCATCATGTTTCCGTTCTGCTGGAGGAATGTATCGAGGGATTGAACATCCGTCCCGACGGCATTTATGTAGACGGCACTCTTGGTGGTGCCGGTCATTCCAGCCAGATTGCGAAGCGTCTGACCACCGGACGATTGATTGGCATTGACCGTGATCCGGTGGCACTGAAAGCGGCAGGGGAGCGGCTTGCACCCTACGCCGACCGGGTGACGCTGGTGCATTCCAATTTTTGTGAAATCAAAGCCGTGCTCGAGAATCTGGGCATTGAAGGCGTGGACGGAATCCTGCTGGATTTGGGTGTTTCTTCCCCCCAGCTGGATGACGGTGCCAGAGGTTTTTCCTATATGGCGGACGCGCCGCTGGATATGAGAATGAATAACGAGGATTCGCTGACTGCCTACACCGTGGTCAACACATGGTCTCAGGAGGAACTGAAGCGGATTCTGTATGACTACGGCGAGGAGCGCTACGCGCCCCAAATCGCCGCTGCTATTTGCCGCCGTCGGGCGGAGAATCCTATTAGCACCACATTGGAGCTGGTGGATGTGATTCGCAGCGCTATGCCTGCTGCTGCCCTTCGGGAAAAGCAGCATCCGGCAAAACGCAGCTTTCAGGCGATTCGTATCGCCGTCAACGACGAACTGGGTTCTGTTGAGAAGATTATGACCGATGCCATCCCTTGCCTGAATGAAGGCGGACGGCTGGCTATCATCACCTTCCACTCGCTGGAGGATCGCATCGTCAAAAATGGTATGGCAGCTGCATCCAAAGGCTGCACCTGTCCGCCCAGTTTTCCGGTTTGCGTCTGTGGTAAGAAGCCTCAGGTAAAGCTGATTAGCCGCAAACCCATCATCTCCGGTGATGAGGAGCTGGAGCGAAATCCCCGTGCCCGAAGCGCAAAGCTTCGAATCTGTGAGAAATTGTAACGATTTCCGCTCTGACGATAGAGGAAGTGACCATTATGGCACGTCAGCCTGATATACAATATGTAAGATACTATACTGCCGGTAGTGCGGCCCGTAAGCTGGAGCCTGAGAAGCGTCCCGCAAAAAATGGCGCAAAGTTACCCCAGATTCGCCGTCGCGTGGTCAAGCGCAGAGTTATTCGCATTGACCCGATTTCGGTTTGCGCCGTATTTGTGGCGACGGTGATGCTGATTTCCATGGCCGTGGGCATGCTGCGCCTTGGCGACCTGACGGATCAGGCCAATCAGATGGAGGACTATGCTGCCACTTTGTCCGCAGAGAATGCTGCGCTGCACAATGAGTACCATGCCGGCTATGACCTGAAGGATGTGGAGCAGAAGGCTCTGGATATGGGTTTTGTGCCTGAGGATCAGCTCCAGCACATCACCGTGAAAGTGGAAGTTCCCCAGCCTGAGCCGGAGCTGACTGCATGGCAGGAGTTCTGCCTGTTTGTGACGGAGTTGTTTGCATAAAGCGCCGTCCGACCAATAAAATTAGGATAGAGCTGCAATGGGCAGTGAGGGTTTCCCCTTGCTGCCCATTTTGATCCTGATGGAAAGGTCGGAGACGTATGAATAAGAAGGAGCATATGAGGGTTCGGGGCGACACTGGACAGCATCACAGAATCATGGCGGTGACGGCGGTACTGGGACTGATTGCATTCCTGCCCACCGCTTTTCGGCTGTATGACTTGATGGTCCACGACCACGAATACTATTCCAATCTTGCACTCCAGAACCAGACCCGATCCACAAAGGTGACGGCGAATCGTGGCACGATTTACGACCGTAACATGAACATTCTGGCCTGCTCGCAGAGCGTAGAGAATGTCTATCTGGATCCCCATGAGCTGAAACAGTCCAAGGCGGATGTGGAAGGGATATCTGTCAGACTGGGGGAAATATTGGACCTGGACCCTCAATGGATTCAAAAGCAGGCGGCGGATACCACCATGCGCTACAAGCAGATTGCGGCATCGGTGGACACGGATACCGCTGCTTTGATTCGAAGCTATATCAACGAGCATAAAATCTCCGGCATCCACTTGGAGCCGGGGTCCAAGCGATACTACCCACACACCACTCTGGCGGCGCAGGTGATTGGGTTCACCAATGCATCCAATACCGGCTCCGAGGGTGTAGAGGCTGCTTATGACAGCTACCTGTCCGGCAAGACCGGCACGGTAATTACAACCAAGGGCAACAACGAGATGGATATGCCCTTTTCCTATGAGAATTATCTTTCCTCCATTCCCGGCTGCGATGTTATCCTGACGCTGGATGCTACGGTACAGGCCTGCCTTGAAAAGCAGATGCAGGCGGCAATCGACCGCTACGATGTGCAAAACGGTGCTTTTGGACTGGTGATGAACGCCAAAACCGGAGAAATCCTCGCCATGGCAACCTTGGGCAGTTATGATCCCAATGCCTATCTGGAGATTGCGGATTCCGATGCTCTTGCGCAGACAGAGCAGCTGCGGCAGAGCTATCTGACCCATCCGGAGGGAAGTGCGGAATATGAAGCGGGGTTGACAGCCTATCGGGAGGCAGTCACCGCGGCACGGCTGAAGCAGTGGCGAAATCGGGTATTGTCCGACGGCTACGAACCGGGCTCTACCTTCAAGGTGCTGACCATGGCGGCAGCCCTTGACAGCGGCACCATTACACTGGATACGCCCTTTCATTGCTCCGGCGCGGAGCAGATTCCCGGTCGAGCCCAGTTGCTACATTGCTGGCGTTCCGCAGGTCACGGAGCGCAGAAAACGCCGCAGGCTCTGCAAAACTCCTGCAACCTCGCCTTTGCCCACATTGCACTAAAGATGGGCGGCGAAACCTTTTATGACTACATTCAGCGCTTTGGCATCCTTGAAAAGACCGGCATCGATCTGGCAGGGGAGAGCAAGGGCATTTTCTTCGATAAGGCGCTGGTGACGGATACGGATAAATGGGGTACGGCATCCCTGACCTCCGGCTCTTTTGGGCAGACCTTCAAAATCACGCCGGTGCAGCTGGTACGTGCCATTGCGTCGGTGGTCAACGGCGGCTATCTGATGGAGCCGTATATCGTGTCCGAGGTGGTGGATGCCGATGGCAAAACCGTTCTAAAGCAGGAGCCGACAGCGGTGCGGCAGGTTATCAGCCAGCAGACCTCCAAAACCATGTGTACCCTGCTGGAAGGGGTTGTCACCGAAGGAACGGCAAAAAATGCCTCCGTTGCCGGCTTTTCCATAGGCGGAAAGACCGGTACCAGCGAAAAAATTGACGTTTTTGATGAGAATGGCCAGCGTGTGCTGGATAAAATCGTATCATTTGTGGGTATTGCGCCAATGGATGATCCGGAGTATATTATATTAGTAGCACTGGATACACCTTCCCGTGAAACCGGGATATATATTTCCGGCGGTGTCATGGCGGCGCCTACTGTGGGTGCGGTGATGGCGGATATCCTGCCCTATCTGGGCGTGGAGCAGCACTTCTCCGAAGAGGACATTCAGGGGAAAACCGTGGTCCTTGAGGATATGACCGGATTGACGGCTCAGGAAGCGCAGAAGCTTCTGAAAGAGCAAAGTCTAACCTGCCGGATGGTGGGAGAAGGTCAGACGGTCACCGGCCAGATACCCCGTGCCGGACAGACTGTCCCCGGTGGAAGCGAAGTGATACTGTATTACGGAGCGGAACCGGAGCAGAGGACGGTGGAGGTGCCGAATCTTCTGGGCATGACCCGACAGCAGGCTGCTGATGCGGCAGGTGCGTTGGGATTGTATATTCTGGTCACCGGCAACACATCTCTGGAGCCCACGGTGACTGTGGCGGCACAAAGCATCGCTGCCGGCACGCAGGTGAGCGTGGGCAGTACCATAACTCTGGAATTTATCGACACCAAAGCCACCGCGTAAGCGGAAAGGAAGGAGACTGTTATGAAGCTGAGAGAATTACTGCAGGGCATCGAAATTCTGGATGCCAATGTTGATATGGATATAGAAATCAGCGCTGTTGCCTACGATTCGAGAAAGGTAACGGTCGGTGGACTGTTTGTTGCTGTGTCTGGCTATGCCGCTGACGGCAACCGGTTCATCCCCATGGCAATGGAGAAGGGAGCTGCGGCGGTGGTCACCGCCAAACGCCCCGAGAGCAATGTGCCTTACGTTCTGGTCCAATCCGACCGGCTGGCATTGGCGTTGATTGGCTGTAATTTCTACGGACATCCTGCCGAAAGCATGACTCTGATTGGTGTTACCGGCACCAATGGAAAAACCTCGGTCACCTGGCTGCTGAAGCAAGTGCTGGAGTCTGTCACCGGCAAAAAGGCGGGACTGATTGGTACTATGGAAAACCGCATCGGCGAGGAAGTGATTCCCACTGACCGCACCACTCCTGAAAGCTTTGAACTGCAGGGGCTGTTCGCCCGTATGCGTGATGCGGGCTGCGGCTACGCAATCATGGAAGTGTCCTCCCATGCCATCGCGTTGCATCGGGTGGGTGGCGTGCATTTTGATGTGGCGGCTTTCACCAATCTGACCGAGGACCATCTGGACTTCCATAAGACCATGGAGCATTACTGCGACACCAAGGCGGAGCTGTTTGCCCGTTGCGACAAGGCGGTGCTAAATCAGGATGATTCCTGGTTCCACCGGATTCGCCGTCAGGCAGCCTGTCCTGTGGTCACCACCTCTGTTAAGGGTGAGGGCGGACTGTGCGCCAGAAATGTGGAGCTGCTGTCCGACAAAATCCGCTTCACGGCAGTTTCTGATGGAGCAGAAACAAAAATTGAGCTGCCCATTCCCGGCAGATTTACGGTATATAACGTGCTGACGGTGCTGGGCATCGTCAAGGCGCTGGGGATTGACCTGTCTGCTGCTGCGCAGGCGCTGAAGTCGGTGCAGGGCGTGAAGGGAAGAGTGGAGGTTGTACCCACACCTGAAAAGCCTTATACCTTGCTGATTGATTATGCTCATACCCCTGACGGACTGGAAAATGTCATCCGCTCCGTGCGGGATTTCTGCAAGGGCAGAATTATCACTGTGTTCGGCTGTGGCGGTGACCGAGACCCCATCAAGCGTCCCATTATGGGTAGAATCGGTGTGGAGCTGTCCGATGTGGCGGTGATTACCTCCGATAATCCCCGCACCGAGGATCCCGATGCCATCATCCGGGATATCGTTGCCGGCGTGGAGCCGTCTATGGGTGAATATGTGGTCATTGCCGACCGCCGTCAGGCAATCCGGCAGGCCATGAATATGGCCCGTCAGGACGATATCATCATTCTGGCAGGCAAGGGTCACGAAACCTATCAGGAAATTAACGGCGTGAAGCACCATCTGGACGAGCGGGAGGAAGTCGCCGCCGCCCTGAGAGAAAAGAGGTAAGCTATGGGAATTATCACATTGCGACAGGCCGCCCAGTGGTGCGGCGGATACGTCGATCCGAAATATGCCGACGTTACCTTCCTTGGTGCCAACAACGACACCAGAAAGCTGCAACCCGGTCAGCTGTTTGTGGCGCTGAAGGGAGAGCGGGACGGTCATGATTTCATTCCTGCCGCACTGGGCAACGGTGCGGCTGCGGTGCTGTGCAACCGGACGGTGGGAGACCATCCTGCTATTGTGGTGGAGGATACCCGCAAGGCTCTGGGCGATATTGCCCGCGGGGAACGTCAGCGCATCGGTATGAAGGTGGTGGGTGTCACCGGCTCCGTTGGTAAGAGTACCACCAAGGAAATGATTTGCGCCGTGCTTTCCGACACCTATCGCGTCAGCAAGACCCCTGCCAACCACAACAACGATATTGGCATGCCCATGGCGGTGCTGTCCATGCCGGAGGATACAGAGGTTGCGGTGCTGGAGATGGGCATGAATCACTTCCGTGAGATTGCCTACCTTGCATCCATTGCTCAGCCGGATGTGGCGGTCATCACCAATATCGGCACCATGCACATCGAACATCTTGGCTCTCAGCAGGGTATCCTGCAGGCAAAGCTGGAGATTCTGGAGGGCATGGGCGAAAACGGAAAGGTTCTGCTCAACGGCGACGATTCCCTGCTGTGGAATCTCCACCGCAGACCGGAAATGAAGGCTACTTATTTTGGTATGGCAAACCCCGAGTGTCAGTATCTGGCATCGGATGTGGAGCAGGTGGAAGGCCAGCTCCGTTTCAATGCCCGATATGGCCAGAGCAGCATTTCTATGGAACTGTCGCTGGAGGGTCTGCACTATGTGACCGACGCCATGGCGGCAATCGGTGTTGGCATCGAGCTGGGCGTGGTGGAGGATAAAATCCGCAGCGCACTGGCAAAATTTGAAAATATGGCCGGTCGGCAGGAAATCTTCGAAGCCAAGGGCTGCACCATCATCAAGGATTGCTATAACGCAGGTCCTGAGTCCATGGCGGCGGCACTGGCAGTGTTGGGCAACAAACCCGGTCGCCATGTGGCGGTGCTGGGCGATATGCTGGAGCTGGGTATGTGTACACAGGCGGAGCATTACCGTGTGGGACGGATTGCCGCAGAGAAGGCGGATATCGTGCTTGCCTACGGTCCCAACGGCAGCCGAATCGTTAGCGGCGCACTGACCGGCGGCATGCCTGCGTCCATGGCAAAATCCTATGAGGATCGGAACGAAGTGGTTGCTGCCATGAATCGCATGATTCGTGCCGGCGATGTGATTCTGGTCAAGGGCAGCCGTGGTATGCGGATGGAGCTCATTCTGGACCAGTTCCTGAAAGAAACATAAGCGGAGGACAGACATATGACCACTAGAATCATCATCACAGCCCTTGTGGCATGCGGACTTTCGGCGGCAATTGGCTATCTGCTGCTGCCCATTCTGCGCGCCCTGAAGGCAGGACAGTCTATCCGTGAGGTGGGTCCCACATGGCACAACAACAAGGCGGGTACCCCCATGATGGGCGGCCTGATGTTCATTTTTACGGCAATTCTCTGCCTGCTGGTCAGTATTCCAGCCATGAAGGATTACTCCGTATTCTACGTTCTGGCGCTGGGGCTGTGCTTTGGTCTGGTAGGCTTTCTGGATGATTTCTTCAAGCTGAAGTTTAAGCGTAATCTCGGTCTGACCTCTATCCAGAAGGCATTGCTGCAGATGGCGGTGTCTGCCATTTATCTGTACCTGCTGCTGAAGCAGGGCATCATGACCAGCGACTTGTACATTCCTTTTGCGAATGTGACATTCCATATCCATCCCATTGCCTATATCTTTTTTGCTATGTTTGTCATGGTGGGCTGCGTCAACGCGGTGAATCTGACCGACGGTGTGGACGGACTGTGCGGCAGCGTAACGGTGCCTGTGATGGTGTTCTTCACTGCAGTGGGCATCGGCATGGGCAAGTTTGATCTGGCGTTGCTGCCGGCCTCTCTGGTGGGCGGTCTGGTGGGCTACCTGTTCTACAACTGGCATCCCGCCAAGGTGTTCATGGGTGATACCGGATCTCTGTTCCTTGGCGGCATCGTTTGCGGACTGGCCTTTGCGCTGGATATTCCGCTGGTGCTGATTCTGGTGGGCTTTGTGTATATTATTGAGACGTTGTCCGTGATTCTGCAGGTGGGGTATTTCAAGCTGACCCACGGCAAGCGGCTGTTCAAAATGTCTCCGATTCACCATCATTTCGAAATGTGCGGCTGGAAGGAAGTTAAAATCTGCTTCATTTTCTCTGCCGTGTCCGTTATTATGTGTTTGCTGGCATGGTTGGGCGTTTCCGGTCTGATTTGATGCGGTAAACTGAAAGGAGCTTCTATGGCGATAGGGCGCAGACTCTATGCCAAAGAGGACCGCTCCGCATTGCGCGGAGGAGGGGTGGATATCCCGTTTTTGATTCTGATACTGGTGCTGCTGACGGTGGGGCTTGTGATGCTCTATTCCGCCAGCTTCGCCCAGAGTCAGTACGATACCGGCTACGAGATTTCCACAAAATACCTGAAAAAACAGGGGATTTGTGCGGCTTTAGGATTGATTTGTATGTGGGTATTTAGTAAAATACCTGCGAAGGTCTGGTTCCGTGCCGCATGGCCGGTGTATTTTGCGAGTATTGGACTGCTACTGAGTGTGCTGGTGGTGGGACAGAGTGTCAACGGCGCTCGCCGCTGGATTAATATTGCCGGCATCCAGTTCCAGCCTTCAGAAATTGCCAAGTTTGCTATGATTCTGTTGTTTGCCCGACTGACCAGATTGTTCGGCTCCGATGCGAAGGATTTTCGACACGGGGTTCTGGGGTTCGGTCTTGCGCTGCTGGGAATCCTTGTACCCCTGGCATTGGAAAAGCATTTGTCCGCCATCATGCTCATCGGTATGGTGGGGGTGACTATGATGTTCGTGGCAGGCACCAGTCCCAAATGGCTGGGTGCCGGTGCCGCGGCGGCAGGACTGTTCGTTCTGATTTACATTAGCTTTATGGGGTATGCCGGTGACCGTGTCACCGCGTGGCTCCATCCGGAGCAGGATCCCAGCGATACCGGCTATCAAATTCTGCAATCCCTGTACGCCATCGGCTCCGGCGGACTGTTTGGACTGGGGCTGGGCAAAAGCAGGCAGAAGTATCTGTACCTGCCATTTCAATATAACGACTATATCTTCGCTGTGATTTGCGAAGAACTGGGGCTGATGGGCGCGCTGCTGATCATTGCCCTGTTCTCGGCGGTTATCATTCGAGGCTATTGGATTGCCTTGCGAGCCAGCAACCGGTTTTCTACGGTTCTGGCGGCAGGACTTGTGACCCTGATTGCGGTCCAGACTGCCCTGAATCTCGGCGTTGTTACCAATCTGCTGCCCTCAACGGGGATTGCGCTGCCTTTCTTCTCCTATGGCGGTACCGCACTGGCGGTGAATCTGGGGGAGATGGGCGTGGTGCTGAGCATCTCACGGCAGCGCAACAGAACCAAAGAACAGGAGGATCTTCCATGAATGTAATATTTACCTGCGGCGGCACTGCCGGACACATCAATCCAGCCATCGCAGTTGCCAATATGCTGAAAGAGCGCCATCCCGACTGCAATATTCTCTTTATCGGTGCCAAGGGCCACATGGAGGAAAAGCTGGTACCCAAGGCTGGCTATGAGCTGAAATGTCTGCCCGGCTCCGGTCTGGTGAGAGGAATTTCTCCCAAGGCAATCGGGAAGAATATCAAGGTGGTCGGAGATTTGTTGGGATCCATCAAGGAATGTAAGAAAATCATTCGGGATTTCAAGGCGGACGTGATTGTAGGTACTGGCGGCTATGCCAGTTTTCCAGCCCTTCACGCCGGCGCAAAGCTGAAAATCCCCACCTGCGTCCATGAAAGTAACGCCGTCCCCGGTGTGACTACGAAGATGGTTGCCAGTAAGGCCAATCGGGTGCTGGTTTCCTTTGAGGAGAGCGCCCAGTATTACCGTGACCCTAAAAAGGTGGAGGTTGTGGGCATGCCGGTGCGGAAGGAATTCATCTGCACCACAAAGGAGGATGCCCGCAAGCAGCTGGGATTGGACAGCCGTCCGCTGGTTGTTTCCGCTTTTGGCAGTCTGGGCGCCCGTGCTATGAATTATGCCATGGCGGACTTCATGAAGCTGGAGCAGGAAGCGGATTTCCCCTTCCAGCACATTCACGCCACCGGCTCCTATGGCTGGAAATGGATGCCCGAGCATCTGTATAAAGAAGGAATCGATCCCGAAAAGTGCGACGGACTGGACGTTCGGGAGTATATTTACGACATGCCTATTGTCATGGCGGCGGCGGATGTGATTATCAGCAGAGCCGGCGCATCGACTTTGAATGAAATCGGTGCTTCCGGTACGCCCTGTATTTTAATTCCGTCTCCTAACGTGACCAACGATCATCAGACCAAAAACGCTAAAATTCTCGCGGACAGGGACGGAGCCATTCTGCTTCCGGAAGGGGAGGACATGGGTCGCAAGCTCTATGACGCAGTGACGGAGTTGCTGTCTAATCGTGAGCGCCGCAGCCGGATGTCTGCCAATCTGCGCAAGCTGGTGGTGCTGGATTCGGCGGAGCGAATTTGCGATATTATCGAAACTCTGACCGGCAAATGCTGAGGAGGTTACAATGAGAGAAAACAACAAAGAAAAGAAATCCCGTACCGGACGTCCTGCGCCTTCTTCACCGGAGGTTGTCTACATCCAACCGGAACCCTTGAACCGCAAAAAACTGATTTTACGATTGCTGACTGTGTGTGCGGTGGTTCTGGCACTATTCGTAGGTTTTTCGATTTTCTTCCGTGTGGATACCATCGAGGTTTCCGGCATTGAGCAGTATACTGCGGATACGGTACTTGAGGCATCGGGCATTGAGCATGGTGCCAGCTTGCTGACCTTCGGAAAGGGTAAGGCGTGCGCCCGAATCAAAAATGCGCTGCCCTATGTAGAATCCATTCGAATCAGCATCAAGCTGCCCGGCACAGTACGAATTCTGATTACCGAAGTGGACGTGGTCTATTCTATTCAGGATTCTACCAATCAGTGGTGGCTCATGACCTCTGAGGGACGGTTGATTGAACAGGTGTCCAATGCTCAGGCTGCTTCACATACCATCATCAAGGGACTTCAGCTGGTTGCGCCGGAGGCAGGAAAGACCGCGGTTGCACTGGAGCCGGAGCCTGAGGAAACCTACGTTGTAGAAGGCGATGAGCAGCAGACTGTGGTTACCATTACCAATGGTGAGCGACTGGAAACGGTGCAGGAAATCCTGATTCAGCTGGAACAGAATGAGATCCTTGGCGAGGTTTCCGAGGTGGATGTGACGGATATGGGTGATATTTTCCTGTGGTACGGCACAAAAACCAAGGTTCTGCTGGGTGACCCCGGTCAGATTGATACCAAAATCGCCACAATGAAAGCAATTATTGCCGATGACAGGATTGATTCCACCGGCATTGTGGACCTGACGAAACCTGAGCAGGAGGAAGGCATTTCTATTACGCCCTTCGAATAATCAGAAAAACTTTCCCGAAAAATCAATAATTTCTATTGACTAGATCGGAATTTCGGGATACAATGTACGAGTACAAATAAAATTCTCGCAGTAGGCGCTGTGCCTGCTGCATACATAGGAGGAACATATAATGGCTGAAGCATATCAGGATCGCGTAGTTAAAATTAAGGTAATTGGTGTCGGCGGCGCCGGCAACAATGTTATCAACCGCATGATTGAGTCCGGCGTGGACGGTGTGGACTTTGTGGTCGTCAACACTGATAAGCAGGATTTGAATAAGTCTATCTGCAAGAACAAGCTGCAGATTGGTGAGAAGCTGACCAATGGTATGGGCGCAGGCTCCAAGCCCGAAGTGGGCAAGAAGTCTGCTGAGGAGTCCCGTGCCATCATCTCCAAGGCTCTGGAAGGCACCGATATGGTGTTCATTACCGCCGGTATGGGCGGCGGCACCGGCACCGGCGCAGCTCCCATTGTTGCGGATTTGGCCCATGAGGCTGGTATCCTGACCGTCGGCGTTGTCACCAAGCCCTTCAAGTTTGAGGGCGCCAACCGTATGCGTCAGGCTGAGGCCGGTATTGAGGCTCTGTCCGGTAAGGTCGATTCCCTGATTGTCATTCCCAATGATCGTCTGAAGTATGTCACCGATCAGAAGATTACCTTCGCCAACGCTTTCGGTATTGCCGATGATGTGCTGAAGATGGCTGTTACCTCCATTTCTGAGCTTGTCGGTTTCTCCGATCGGGTCATCATCAACCAGGACTTCGCTGACGTTTCTGCTGTCATGAAGGACGCAGGTCGTGCCCACATGGGTGTCGGCGTAGCTTCCGGTCGCGAAAAGGCTGAGCAGGCTGCTATGGCCGCTGTCGCCAGCCCCCTGCTGGAGACCTCTATCAATGGTGCTACCGGCGTTCTGGTCAATGTTACCGGTTCTGCCGAACTGACTCTGGATGATGTTGAGACCGCTGCCGGTATCGTTCAGGAGGCTGCTAATCCCGATGCTAACATCATCTTCGGTGCTACCTACTCCGATGAGTTTGAGGATGAGATGCGTGTTACTGTTATTGCTACCGGTTTTGAGCAGAAGGCTACGTCCGGCTCTTCTAAGGCTACTGCCGGTTCCGCATATACCGGTGTCTCTAAGAGCACAGCGGATGATGATGATATCTTCGCTATTTTTAATCGCTGATTTTCATGATTACTGCATCCCGGACATCGTCCGGGATGTTTTTTACGGAGGGAACAAAGGTGAACGCCTATCATGCGCTGGCTTCCAGTTATGACCGCCTGACCAATGACGTTGATTATGAGCAGACTGTTGAGTTTTATAAGCAAATTATGGAACGGGAAGAGGTTTGCCCCCGTACCGCGGTGGATTTGGCTTGCGGCACCGGCTCTGTTGCGCTGATTCTGGCGCGGAGTGGTTTGCGGGTTACCGCGGTGGATATGTCCGCTGAGATGCTGACCGTTGCGCAGCAGAAGTCGCAAAGCCTTGATAATCCTCCTGTGTTTGTCTGCCAGCCTTTGCAGGAGCTGCTCTTGCCGCGAGGTGTGGATTTGGCGGTATGCGCGTTGGACAGTCTGGATTATATCACGAACCCTGACGACTGCCGTACGGCCATTGAGCGCATCTATAAGGCGCTGAACCCAGGTGGTATCTTTATTTTTGATGTGAATACGCCGGAAAAGCTTCGTGCCATGGATGGACAGATTTTTCTGGATGAGGATGATGATGTGTACTGCATCTGGCGTGGAGAATTTGACGATGCTGCCAACATCTGCTCCTACGGTATGGATTTGTTCCAGCGGCAGGGGAGTGTGTGGCATCGCAGTTTCGAAGAGCATCGGGAATATGCCTACTCTCAGGAGCAGTTAACCGGCTATCTGAAGGCTGCTGGATTTACTCGTGTCCGGGTATATGGTGACCGCCGCTTTGAGGCTCCAATGTCTGGCGAACAGCGAATTTATTTCAGTGCAAGAAAGGGAATCAGAAAATGAACGACTATTTAGTGCGCGGTATGACAATGGATGGATTTGTGAAGGTGGTAGCCATTCGCTCCACCGGAATCGTCCGCAGAGCCGCACAAATCCATAAAACAACCCCCAATGCCACTGCTGCTTTGGGAAGGGCTCTGACAGCCTGCTCCATGATGGGAAATATGCAGAAGGTCGAGAACGGTTCTATGACCTTGCAGATTCGTGGCGGTGGACCTATCGGCACCATTACATGCGTATCCGACCCGGAAGGCAATGTTCGTGGTGTTGTGACGGAATCCAATGTGCCGCTGGTTGAGAAATATCCAGGAAAGCTGGATGTAGGTGCGACTGTTGGCACGGACGGCACGCTGACGGTGATTCGTGACCTTCAGATGAAGGAGCCTTATATCGGCTCAATCCCTCTGGTGTCCGGCGAAATTGGCGACGATGTTACAGCTTACTTTGCTCAAAGCGAACAGACTCCTACTGCCTGCGCTCTGGGTGTTTTGATTGATCGGGATCAATCTGTGAAGGTTGCCGGCGGCTATCTGATTCAGTTGCTTCCCGGCGCACCGGAGGAAACCATTGATGCCATCGAGCGGGGAATTCAACGTTCCGGTGCAGTGACCGCTATGCTGGAAAATGGACTGACGCCTGAGGAAATACTGGGTCAGGTCTGCGGAGATTTGGGTGTCGTGTTTATGGAAACCACCGAGGTGGATTACAAATGCTATTGCTCCCGTGAACGCGTCACTGCTGCGCTGATTAGTTTGGGGAGGGGGGATTTGACAGAAATCGTCAATGACGGAAAACCTTTCCCTGTGGAATGTCAGTTTTGTGATGCTGTGTATCAGTTCAGTCCGGAGGATGTGGCAGAACTGCTGAAAAATATTTGATTAATATGGCAATTCCGGAGTAAAGTCCGGAATTGCCGCCCAAAAATGTTTTTCTTCTAAAAACGAAAAAAATGCTTGACAAACAGGGTCTGCGCGTGTATAATGTGTCATGTCGCTGAGGTGAGCCACAAAAAACCGAGGCGAAAGAACATGGGAGCATAGCTCAGCTGGGAGAGCACATGCCTTACAAGCATGGGGTCACAGGTTCGAGCCCTGTTGTTCCCACCATAATCTGGCCCTGTGGTGCAGTCGGTTAGCACGCCAGCCTGTCACGCTGGAGGTCGACGGTTCGAGTCCGTTCGGGGTCGCCATAAACGCATCTGTGGAGAGCGTAAGCTCTCCACGATACGCCTCTGTAGCTCAGTAGGTAGAGCAGCGGACTGAAAATCCGCGTGTCGTTGGTTCGATTCCGACCGGAGGCACCATCTAAGCCGATTCGACCCGGAATCGAAGAGATTCGATTCCGACGGTCGGCAACAGATGCGGGTGTAGCTCATCCGGTAGAGCGCCACCTTGCCAAGGTGGAGGTAGCGAGTTCGAGCCTCGTCACCCGCTCCAATTTCAACTAACGAGTCGCAAGGCTCGAACTATTAGATGTAACAGTCCGGTGGACTGTTACCCGACGGGTAGGGACCCGGCGGGTCTTTTATTTTGCGTAGCAAAATGCAAACGAGCCTCGTCACCCGCTCCAATAAAATAAAATAGGAACGCAAAAGCGTTCCTGTTTTTATAAATGGTACCGTGGCCAAGTGGTAAGGCAAGAGTCTGCAAAACTCTCATTCCCCAGTTCAAATCTGGGCGGTACCTCCAGAAAAAAGAGAGCAAGTCGAAAGACTTGCTCTCTTTTTTCAACGAAATAAATCCCTGACGGGATTTGTGAAATACGCTTCGCGTGTGAAATATTGCTTCGCAATGTGAAATGCGCTGCGGCGCGTGAGGGATTTATTTCATTTCACTTTCTGCGTAGCAGAAAATTTCACAATGACCGCAGGTCATTATTTCACATTCGGCGCAAGCCGAATATTTCACTAATTTCTTGCCCCTCAGCCACTTTTATGCTATAATAAACCCAAGGCGGTGGTGATAATGAAGTTTAAGGCTAAATTGAATTTGAAGTTTTATATTGTTTCTATCCTTTTACTGGGTATTGTTGCATTGGGGTGGTATGGTGTATATTTTTTAAATGCAAATGAAATATTAATGGAAGATAATACACCAATGGATAGTCAAACCAAAATGTTGTTTACTATTGCAATTGGTGCAGTTGTATTATCGTGGACATTTTCATTTTTCACATTGATAAGACAAGTGCTATTTGGTTATGCTTTTGTGATAGATGAGAATGGAATTCATAATACTGCAACTGCAATCAATGTGTTAGCTTTTATTTTTGTTGTACCTATAAGGACAATACCTTTTTCTGCAATCGAAAGATTCTCAGAAGATAATGGGGTTTTGACTTTGGAAATTGATAAGGCAAAAATAGATTTGATTCCTATTCTTCGGATTTTTGCGAGAAAAAGATATCATTTGTTTTCTGGATTTACAGTAGAGAAACAAGATATTATTAAAGTTGAGCTTGAAAAGTATATTAAATAAGTTGGAGTTAAAGAAAATCCTCGGTTTTGACCAGTTCTTTTTCGGACACGAATGACAAAAATCCCGTTCTCGTAAGAGGGCGGGATTTTTACTTCTTACTTCTTACCTCTTAACTCTTACCTCAACCAAAATTCCTTGCGGGATTTTTGGGAAGTAATAAGTAATAGGTAAGAGGTAATAAGTGTTGCGGCTTCGCCGCTTTTATGCTATAATGCACATAGGCGGTGATGATATGAAAAAAGCAAGTTGTTTTTTATAATCTTTTTAAGTGTTTTTGCTTTGTTTTTAGTATGCTTTTTTGTAGCGAGTGCTTTGATACAAAATGGTGTTATTCCTATTGTTGAGTTTACTTCTTCGATGCAAGGGATTTTAGCTTCTATTGTATTTTTT
>JAZSEN010000130.1:0-35045 GCA_045531675.1 Faecousia sp. | reverse complement strand
AAGATCCGCAAAGCCGTGGAGCAGGAGCTGGAAACCCTGGGCCTGAACGCCTCTGAAGAGAAGATTTCTCAGGTGGTTGAAGCACGGCTGCGTGAGGAAGTGAACCGCGGCGTGCAGACCATCCAGTATCAGGTGGTCACCCTGATGACCACCAACGGACAGGCACCCTTCATCACCGTTTACATGTACCTCAACGAGGCCCGCAACGAGCAGGAGAAGAAGGACCTTGCCCTGATTATCGAGGAAATGCTTCGTCAGCGCTACGAGGGCGTGAAGAATGAGAAGGGCGTGTGGATTACCCCTGCCTTCCCCAAGCTGATTTATGTGCTGGAGGAGGACAACATCCGTGAGGGTACTCCCTACTGGAACTTGACCAAGCTGGCTGCACAATGCACCGCCAAGCGGATGGTTCCCGACTACATCTCCGAGAAGAAGATGCTGGAGCTGAAGGGCGATGTGTATGTCTGCATGGGCTGCCGCTCCTTCCTGACGCCTGACCGCTTCACCGAGAAGGGTGTGGGCAACATCGCCAACGCCGGTAACTATGAGCCGGGCAAGCATAAGTATTACGGCCGCTTCAATCAGGGCGTTGTCACCATCAACCTGCCGGATATCGCTTTGTCCTCCGGTCGGGATAAGGAAAAGTTCTGGAAGATTTTCCACGAGCGGATGGACCTGTGCTATCGGGCGCTGCTGTGCCGTCATGAGCGACTGAAGGGCACTCTGTCCGATGCGGCACCCATTCTCTGGCAGCATGGTGCTCTGGCCCGTCTGGAGAAGGGCGAACCCATCGACAAGCTGCTCTACGGTGGCTATTCCACCATTTCTCTGGGGTACGCCGGACTGTATGAGTGCGTCAAGTATATGACCGGCAAATCCCACACCGACCCCGAGGCTACCCCCTTCGCGCTGGAAATTATGGATGCGCTGAATGCCGCCTGCAAGGGCTGGAAGGAAAAGCACGACATTGACTTCTCCCTCTACGGCACACCTCTGGAGTCCACCACCTACAAGTTCGCCAAGTGCCTGCAGAATCGCTTCGGCATGATTCCCGGCATTACGGATAAGAACTACATCACCAATTCCTACCACGTCCATGTCACCGAGGATATCGATGCCTTCACCAAGCTGGCCTTTGAGGCTCAGTTCCAGCATCTGAGCCCCGGCGGTGCCATCAGCTACATCGAGGTTCCCAACATGCAGCAGAACATCGACGCGGTGCTGGAGGTCATGCAGTTCATTTACGAAAACATCATCTACGCCGAGCTGAACACCAAGTCCGACTACTGTCAGGTCTGTGGCTTCGACGGCGAGATTGAGATTCGTGAGGACGAGGACGGCAAGCTGGTCTGGACCTGCCCCCAGTGCGGCAACACCGACCAGAGCAAGATGAATGTCGCCCGCCGCACCTGCGGCTATATCGGTACCCAGTACTGGAATCAGGGTCGTACCCAGGAGATTCAGGATCGGGTCCTGCACCTGTAATAGAAAAAGGAGCTGCAACCGCAGCTCCTTTTTGTTGACATGGTGTTGGATGCGGTGTATAATAAACATATAAGAGAAACTATCTGTAATGAATATTTGGCAAAATACACAAAATGAAAGGAGAATTTACAATGAAACGAATGAGTATTGCGATTCTGGTGCTGTCGCTGGTTCTGGCCTGCATCCCCGTTCAGGCGCTGAATACGTCAATCAGCGGTACCTGCGGCAGTAATTTGTACTGGACATTGGACGATACCGGTCTGCTGCGCATTTCCGGTACTGGCGAAATGAGTTGGCCGCAGGTCGGTGCTGCGGGTCCGTGGTATTCGTACCGGGATAGAATTACCGCGGTCGTCCTCGAACCGGGTGTCACCTCCATCGCTGCCAATGCCTTTGATTACTGCACCGAACTGAAATCGGCGCAGATTCCTGAGGGTGTCACCTCTATTGGTAAACTTGCCTTCCGGAACACCGCTCTGACAGAGGTTACCCTTCCGGACAGCCTGAGAAAAGTGGATTCCGGCGTATTTTCGGATTGCAAGGAATTGAAAAAGGTATCTCTGGGAAAGAATTTGAAGTCGATTTCTGATAATATGTTCTTCGGTTGCAACAGCCTTGCGGGGATTGATATTCCGGGCAGTGTGACAACTATCGGCCATGGTGCGTTTACTTCCTGCGCCATTCTGGACAATGTGGTGATTCCGGACAGCGTTATCAGCATCGGTCAAAATGCCTTTAACAATTGCCCCCAACTGACGACGGTGGGGCTTCCGGCGCATATTACTGATATTCCCGCCAACTGCTTCCAGGGTTGCGTCAAGCTGGACGGCATCATTCTTCCGGAGGGGGTTCAGGAAATTGGACAGGGGGCCTTCGATGGCTGCAAGAGCCTGCGGGAAATCCGCATCCCTGATGGCGTGCCCGCCATTAATAGCCAGACGTTTGGCAATTGCAGCAGTCTGACCCGCATCCACATTCCTTCCAGCGTCAAAACCATTGGAAGATACGCGTTTACATACTGCACAGAGCTGCTTGAGATTACCATGGACGAGGGCGTTACCACTATTGAATCCTGTGCGTTCTGGCATTGCCGAAAGCTGGAGCGAATCAACATCCCCTCCACGGTGACCAGCATCGGCACATATGCCTTCAACGAGTGTAACGCGTTGACCCAAATCGTGCTCAGCGACAAGATAACGGTGATTGAAGATGGTACCTTCTTCGGATGTGTGAACCTGCGCAGCGTATACATTCCCGCAGGTGTGAAAAAAGTCGTCGGTTTGGCCTTTTTCCGGTGCCATGTGATGGAAGAGGTGCTCTTCGCAGGCTCTGAGATGGATCATCTTCGCATGACAATTGAGAACAACACCAGTTGTTTGACCAAGGTGAAATGGCATTATGATGTGAAAACTGTGGTGACGGAGCCCGGCTGCACTGAAGATGGCGCCATCCACTACCGCTGCAGTTGCTGTGAGGCGGACCGTTTCGTGGAAACCATCCCGGCTGTGGGACACCGGTATGTGGACGAGATTTGCATCGTGTGCGGTGACAACGGATACGCTATCAGCGGAACGGTGGTCAATGTGGAAGGTGCGATGGTTACGGCTGAACTGTTTTTCGGTGATGACATGATTCGCTCGGTTTCCAACGACAATGGTACTTTCCGGATGTATGCTCTGGGCGCCGGCGATTATGTGCTGCGTGTCAGCGTGGAGGACTACGTTGTTCGGGAGTATCCCATTTCAATCAGGGATGAAAATGTGGTACAGAATGTGGAGCTGTACCGCACAGGTGATTTGAGCGGCAATGGCAATGTGTCCGTGAAGGATTGGCAAATGCTGTACGAATACGTCAATGCTGATACGGAACTGTCTGATTATGAACTGTCCTGTGCGGACGTCAACGGTGACGGCAAGGTGAATCTGAAGGACTGGAGCCGAATCTACGACCACATTACCGAAACAGATTTGCTATGGTGACAGCTGCATTTTGATATGGTAAGACCGCCACGGAACAACTCTGTGGCGGTCTTTAATGAGAAAGATGATTGTATAGCAAACGAAGCGCCGCAGGATTACCTGCGGCGCTTTTGGTTATCGCTTACTCTTCGGGCATCTGATCGGTGAGAAGCTCCTTGAAGGCTGCATCGTCGGCGCAGTCCTTGTCACAGTAGTTCTTCTCGTTGGACTCATAGGCCTTGCCCTGAATCTGCTTACCGCAGTAGGCACACTTGCCGCTGCAGGCGGTCAGAGCCAGAACCAGCAGCACTGCCAGAGCGCAAACCAGAATTTTCTTCATCTTGTTCATGATAATTCTCCTCCTGTTTGTAGAATTTTTGAGGAAAAGCGGAAATTGCTATAAAAATTATAACAGTTTCGGCGGAGAATGTCAAGGATCTTAGATACCTGCCAGCTTCAGCAGCTCAGGGACTTTGGCCTCCCAGCCCAGAGCCATGATGTGCAGACCCTGACAGTAGGGGCGGCACTCCTTGATGACCTTGGCAGCCAGCTCCACACCGGTGATACCGGCCTTGGCCTTTTCCTTGTCGGCGGCCAACTCGTCAATCATCCACTGGGGTACATGGACGCCGGCGACGTTATTGTTCATGAACTTGGCCATACCGGCGGACTTAGGAATGATTACGCCCAGCTGAACGGGCTTGCCGAACTGCTTGGCCTTCTCCATGAAGGAGATGAACTTTTCGGAATCGAACACGGCCTGAGTCTGGAAGTACTCGGCACCGGCCATGACCTTGCGCTCCATCTTGGCAAGCTGTGCGTCCACGCTGTCGGAGCAGGGGGAAACCACTGCGCCTTTGGCGAACTTGGGAGCCTCGCCCACCAGAGGATTGCCGGCCAGATCCACGCCCTTCTCCAGCTGGCACACGGTGTGCAGCAGAGAAACGGAGTCCAGATCGAACACGGGCTTGGCACCGGGATGGTCGCCCATCTTGGTGTGGTCGCCGGTGAGGCAGAGGATGTTGTCGATGCCCAGCATGGCGGCACCCAGCAGCTCGGACTGCAGGGCAATGCGGTTGCGGTCACGGCAGGTCAGCTGCAGAATGGGGGTCAGACCCGCATTCTTCAGAGCGACACAGGCAGGCAGGCTGCCCATACGCATGACGGAGGACTGGTTATCGGTGACGTTGACGGCGGTGATGCCGCTGAGGTACTCCTTGGCTTCCTCCACCACATGGTCCACGTTGATACCCTTGGGAGGGCCTACTTCCGCGGTAACGACAAATTGACCGTTATCGAACAATTCGGTAATTCTCATTATATATTACTCCTTACTTTACTTCATCATCGGTGGCGTAGTTGCGCACCTGAACGGGGGCCTTCAGCACATCCAGACGGCCAATCTGGGCAAGACGGCGGTGGATTCGTTCCCAGCCACATTCCATGCCGGGGTCCACTTCGCACTTGCCGTCCTTGCAGCCGCCGCACTGACCGTTGACCAGACTCTTGGAGCAGGCCGTCAGGGGGCAGATGCCGCCGGTGAGATTCAGGTAGCACTCGCCGCACTGCTTGCAGTCGTACTCCAGAGGGGTCACGCCCTGAAAACCGGGCAGGGCATAGGTATCGCAGGCGGCACAGACCCGCTTGTTATCCAGCAGGCTGGCCACAGTCTGCACACCCACGCCGCAGGACAGTACCAGCACGGTGTCCGCCTGCTCAATCTGGGCGGCGAACCGCTCCAGACGGAGCTTCAGGTTCTCGGGATTGCAGATGTAGTCGGTGGTGAAAATGCCGGTGACGTTACCGCCGGCAACCAGCTCCTGCTCCAGTGCTTCGGCTTCCTTTTCGGGGAAACGGATTTCCTTACAGCCGTGGCAGTTGATGATGAACACCTTGCCCTGAATCAGGGACAGGATGGTTTCTTTGGATTTCAGTTCGGTAATCAGCATATTACTTCAACCCCCTTACACCGTTCTTGCCGGCCTTAATCATGCTGACCAGAGGCAGCTTGGAGGAGCAAATGTACTCACAGCAGCGGCATTCCATGCAGTCCATGATGTTCATGTCCTTGCAGCCCTGCCAATCGGAGGTGGCGGCGTACTTGTAGAAGTACAGGGGCTTCAGTTCCATGGGGCACACGTCCACACAGCGACCGCACTTGATGCAGTTCTGGGCCTCGGACACATCAGTATCGATGGCAATGATGCCGTTGGAGCCCTTCATAATGGGGGTGAACAGGGTGGTCTGGGGGAAGCCCATCATGGGGCCGCCGGCCTTGACCAAAACATCCTCCCCGGAAATGCCGCCGCAGGCTTCAATCAGCTCAGAGGCGGAGGTGCCCACGCGGACGATAAAGTTTTGAGGATTGGGTATGTACTTGCCGGTGACGGTAGTGACGCGCTCAATCAGGGGCATGCCGGTCTTGATGGCATCGGCAATGGCCTTGACGGTGGATACATTGCTGACGCAGGCGCCCACATCCGCAGGCAGCTTGCCGCTGGGAACGCTGCGACCCATAGCCCGCTTGATCAGCATTTTTTCGCCGCCCTGAGGATACTGGGTGGCAACCTCCAGAATTTCGATGCCGTCGATGTTGGCGGCCTTTTCCCGAAGCAGGGCAATGGCATCGGGCTTGTTCTCCTCGATGACGATGATACCCTTGGGTGCGGAAACGGTCTTCATTTCAGCCAGCAGACCGAAGATGATATCGTCAGCATACTCCAGCAGAACACGATGGTCAGCGGTGAGCATAGGCTCACACTCGCAGGCATTCACGAGAACTGCATCGATGGGCTTGCCGGGGTTCAGCTTCACATAGGTGGGGAAACCTGCGCCGCCCATACCCACGATACCGGCCTCCTTGACAATTTCAATAATCTCCGCGGGGGTCAATTCATCCAAAGGCTTGTTGGGCTTGATGGAGTCGTCCAGCAAATCCTTGCCGTCGTTTTCGATGACAATGGCGGTGCAGGTGCCACGGGTTGCGTGAGGCAGATCCTGAATGGCAATCACCTTACCGCTGACACTGGAGTGGACAGGGGCAGAGATGAAACCGGCAGCTTCTCCAATTTTCTGACCCATTTTCACATAGTCGCCCACATTGACAATGGCATTGGCAGGCGCGCCCAGATGCATGGACAGGGGAATTACCACGGTATCCGGGGCAGGGAAGCGAACCAAAGGCTTATGCTCGGTGGGTTCCTTACCCTCCACGGGGTGGATGCCGCCGTACCAGCCCTCCAGACGGGTGGCGCGAATGGCCTGGACGTATTCGTTGATGACCTTGAAGTTGACCTTGGAGTAGTCACGGATCTGGACACTCTGGGCTGTCAGCTCGGACAGGCGACCCTGCTTGGCAAGGCGCTGCTGGATGTTCTCCCAGGCGCAGTCCTTGTTGGGGTCGACCTCGCACTTGCCGTTCTTGGCACCGCCGCACTGACCATTAATCAGGCTCTTGGAGCAGTCCACGATGGGGCAGATGCCGCCGGTCATGTTCAGGTAGCACTGGGCGCAGGCGTCGCAGGCCTTTTTGGTCAGAGCCATGCCGTGGTGACCGGTGTAGTTGAGGGTGTTGGCAGCGGCGATGACGCTGATGCCTGCCACATCCGCCACCGTCTGGACGCCCAGACCGCAGGAAATGGCTACCACGTTTTCGGTACCCTCGGGAATCATGGCGGCCAGACCCTTCTCCGCCTTGGTCTTGTTGCACAGGAAATCCGCTCTGGCGGTGCCGGTAATGGTCTTGCCCAGCTCTTGCGCCAAGGTTACGAATGCCTGGCAATCGGGCTCATCCAGTGTTTCAAATTCCTTGAAGCACTTGTTACAGGCAATGACAAAGAGATTGTCCCGACCCTCAAGAATCCGGGCCAGCTCCTCTGCCGCCTTCAGCTTATACTTAGTATAGTTTTCCAATTGCTCACCTTCCTTACAAAATCCTATCTTGGAAATATTATACCTTATCAGTATAGCACAGGTGGATCCTGTTTTCCAGTCCTATCTTCATAAATATTGAATAATTTCGACAGGATTTCCACAGCTGGAAAAGGCTGCCGTAAGGGGTGCTTTTCTTGCAAAGACATACGTTGTTTCCAGCGCTACACTTGGATACTTTCGCTGAATTTGTTGAAATTACTCCTTGAATTTAATGGGTATCTGTGATACGATATCGTAGTACTGATATGGGCGTACTATGCCCTTTCCAAAGGAGAATCGCACTATGCCTCATACCATCGCTGTCGCCGGTAAAGGCGGCGTGGGCAAGACAACTACCTGCGGCATGATTATCGACTACCTGTGCAAAAAGGGCAACGGCCCTGTGCTGGTGGTGGATGCCGATGCCAATTCCAATTTGAATGAAGTTCTGGGCGTGGAGGTGGAGACCTCTCTGGGCCAGATTCGTGAGGAGATGGCACAGTCCGAGCTGAACAAGTCCATCCCTGCCGGCATGACCAAGGCGGATTATGCCGAATTCAAGTTCAACTCCGCTCTGATTGAGGACGACGATTTTGATATGATCGTCATGGGTCGGACTCAGGGCAAGGGTTGCTATTGCTATGTCAACGGCGTTCTGAAATCTCAGGTTGACAAGTACGCCAAGAATTACTCCTATGTGGTTATGGATAACGAGGCCGGTCTGGAGCATGTTGCCCGTGGCACGCTGCCTCATGTGGACACCATGCTGCTGATTTCTGACTGCTCCCGCCGTGGTATTCAGGCGGTGGCACGAATCGCCGAAATGGTGCAGCAGATGGACCTGAAGCCCGGTAAAATGGGCCTGATTGTCAATCGGGCGCCTAACGGGGTGCTGGACGACGGCATCAAGGCCGAAATCGAAAAGCACGGTCTGGAGCTGTACGGTGTGCTGCCCCATGACGAGGCGGTGTACCGCTGCGACTGCGAGGGTACGCCCTCTGCCAAGCTGCCCGACACCGATTCCATGAAAATTGCCCTGAAGGGCGTTATGCAGTCCATCGGACTGTAACATCCGTAGATAACTGAGATAAGAGATACGAGATATGAGATACGAGATGAATCCCGTAAGGTCATATCTTATATCTCGTATCTCATATCTCATATCTTACATATCTATTTTTTAAGGGGGATACCTAAAATGTCTTTCGTTCCCAAGACGGCAGCGTACAGCGGTAAGATCAACGCCGTGACGCTGGGCACCGGTGACAAGGCAATCGTCATCGGCGGTCAGAGCGTGCTGCCCTTCTACACCTTCGATGGTCCCATCGAGAACGCACCCAAGATTGGTGTGGAGATTTCCGATGCTGCCGACAGCTGGACCGCTCCCGGTCTGGTGGAGTTCTACGCCGGCTGCACCACCATGGCTGACCGCGCCAAGAAGGCCGCTACCATGGAAGGCGCTGATTTCATCGCGCTGAACTTCGAGACCGCTGATCCCAACGGCGCTGACCGCTCCGTTGCTGACTGCGTTGCCGATGCCAAGGCTGTTGCCGAGGCCATCGACCTGCCCATCGTTATCATGGGCTGCAAGAATATGGAGAAGGACGGCGAGCTGTTCGCCAAAATCTCCGAGGCCCTGCAGGGCAAGAACATCGCTGTGATGTCCGCCCGTAACGAGGACTACAAGACCGTCGGTGCTTCCGTTGCTCTGGCTTATGGTCAGAAGGTCGGCGCTGAGACCGCTGACGACATCAACCTGGCAAAGCAGCTGAACATCATGCTCAAGGGTCTGTCCATCGCTCCCGAGAACATCGTCATGAACATCGGCACCGCCGCTGTGGGCTACGGCTACGAGTACGTCGCCTCCACTCTGGACCGCATCCGTCTGGCCGCTCTGGCTCAGTCCGATGCCGATCTGCAGATGCCCATTATCGCTCCCGTGTCCACCGACACCTGGAGTGTGAAGGAATCCACCGCTTCCGAGGATGATGAGCCCGCATGGGGCAATCAGGAAGAGCGCGCCATCGGTATGGAAGTTTCCACCGCTGCCGCTAACCTGACCGGCGGCGCTGACGCTGTTATCATGCGTCACCCTGTCGCTATCGCCACCATCAAGAAGTTCATCTCTGAGCTTGTCTAATTCGGAAGGAGGATACATATTATGGCTTTGAAAGGTCTTGACATTTTTAAGCTGTCTCCTAAGAAGAACTGCAAGGAGTGCGGCAGCCCCACCTGTATGGCATTCTGCATGAAGGTGGCGCAGGGCGCAGTGTCCATCGACAAGTGCCCCTACTTCTCCGAGGATGCAAAGGCTTCCCTGAACGAAGCAACTGCTCCCGCTATGAAGACCATTACCGTTGGCGAGCACAAGCTGGGCGGCGAGACTGTCCTGTTCCGCCACGAAAAGACTCTGGTCAATAAGAACCTGTACGCCGTCTGCGTCTGCAACGAGTGCGATGCCGACAAGAAGCTGGCTGACCTGCAGAAGGTGGACTACGAGCGCATCGGCGAGAGAATGTACGTCGAGTTCGTCTTTGTCCGCAACAAGGGCAACGATGCCGCTGCCTACGCCGCTCTGGTGGAGAAGGCTGCCGCTACCGGCCGCTCTGTCATTCTGGAGTGCTGGGATGTGGACTGCGCCAAGGCTGCTCTGGCTGTGGCCGGCAAGAACGTGATTCTGGACGGCGCCACCCCCGACAACTGGGAGGCTATGAACGCTCTGGCTACCGAGGCTGGTATTCCTCTGGGCGTGTGGGCTGAGAACATCTCCGACCTGTACGATACCGTCAAGAAGCTGGAGGCCGCCGGCAACAAGAATCTGGTTCTGGATGTCACCGGCGCTACCGCCAAGGAGACTCTGGCCAATGCGGTTCTGGTTCGCCGCACCGCCATCAAGGATGGCGACCGCTCCTTCGGTTATCCCTCCATCGTCAACGTTGCCAAGCTGGCTAAGGGCGATTTGAACCTGCAGACCGCTTATGCTTCCATGTTCACCGAGAAGTACGCCTCCATCATCGTTATGGAGAACATGACCTATGCTCAGGCTCTGCCTCTGTACGGTCTGCGTCAGAACATCTACACCGATCCTCAGAAGCCCATGAAGGTGGAGGCTAAGATTTATCCCCTGAACGGCGCTGACGAGAACAGCCCCTGCGCTCTGACTGTTGACTTCGCTCTGACCTACTTCCTGGTCTCCGGCGAGCTGGAGCGCAGCAATCAGCCTGTGAACCTGATCATCACCGATGCTTCCGGCATGTCCGTCCTGACCGCTTGGGCCGCCGGCAAGCTGTCCTCCTCCACCATCAAGAAGACCTTCGAGGAGCTGGACATCGAGAACAAGATTAAGAACCGCACCCTGATTATCCCCGGCAAGGTTGCCGTTATGAAGGGCGAGATTCAGGAAAAGCTGCCTAACTGGAACGTGGTTGTCGGTCCTCTGGAGGCCGTCCAGCTGCCCAAGTACATGAAGGACAAGGAGTACGAGGCCGGCGCCAAGGCTGCCGAGGCCGAGCGTGCCGCCAAGGCCAGCACTGGGGTGGAGGAAGTCAAGGAGCTGTCCTTCGAGGAGCTGCTGCAGACCCGTGTGCCCAAGATCGAGATCGTGGATATGGGTGTCAAGTACAAGGGCTACAACCCCGAGTCCAAGACCTTCGTCACCATCGGCGAGCGCATCCACTGCATCGCTCCTTCCATCCGCAAGGCTATGGACGAGCGTGATCCCCCTCCCATTCTGGAGCGTGCTGCTGCTCAGATCAAGGCTGGCGCTACCTATCTGGACGTGAACATCGGACCTGCTGAGAAGGACGGCCCCGAGCGTATGATGTGGGCGGTCAAGCTGCTGCAGGAGAACTTCAACAATGTTCCTCTGGCTCTGGATACTGCCAACATGAAGGCTATCGAGGCCGGTATCAAGGTCTACAACCGTACCAACGGCAAGCCCATCGTCAACTCTGCTGACGCCGGCTCCCGTATCGGCTACATCGATCTGGCCGCTGCCAACGATGCCATCTGTATCGCCCTGTGCTCCGCCGACGGCATCGCCAAGGACAACGCCGAGCGCGAGATGCACTGCGACAACATGCTCGAGCGTGGTCTGTCTCTGGGCATGACCTCCGATGACCTGTGGTTCGACCCCCTGTTCCTGGTGGTCAAGGGCATGCAGGATAAGCAGATGGAGGTTCTGGAGGCCATCAAGATGTTCTCCGACAAGGGCCTGAAGTCCACCGGCGGTCTGTCCAACAACTCCAACGGCGCGCCCAAGCACGTCCGTCCCATTATGGACGCCACTCTGGTTGCCATGTGCATGATGCAGGGTCTGACCTCCGCTATCGTCAACCCCAACGACCTGCGCCTGATGGAAACCATCAAGTCCTGCGACATCTTCAAGAACCACGTCCTGTACTCCGACTCCTACCTCGAGGTTTAATCGGAATAATCAGTGAACCCCTGGACCGGGAGAGAGAAATCTCTCCCGGCTTTTTTTGTATGTGGTGAAATTGTTGACAAACAGTATCTCTGGCGGTATAATTTTTGGTAGACATTTATATATTCAACCCCATTGCGGGTTCGATATACTAATAATCTTTTGGAGGAAATTATCATGAGTGTATTAACCGATTTGATTTATGGCGGCAGTAATGCCGTTGCGGGACTTACAGAGGGCGCCGTCAATGATGCCATTGCGAAATATGGCGCGGATTATCCCGTTGCGTTCCCTGACACTGCATATTATTTCCCCACGATCTATGCCGCCACCGGCGTGAAGGTCAAGACGCTGGGCGACCTGACTGCTTGCGTGGGGGTACTGAAAAGCCTGATCACCAATCAGGAGGATTTGGGTCAGGCCTTGAATGCCGGTCTTGCCACCGCTGTGGGCGCTGAGATTATCGAGGGCCTGAAGTGGGTCGAGGGCGGCAACCCCTATGAAAACGACTCCGGCATCGGCTTTGTCCCTGACCCCATCATCCGCTCCCTTGGCGTGCCGCTGGTTACCGGAGATATCCCCGGCGTGGCGGTGGTGCTTGGTAAGGCAGAGAATGCTGAAAATGTGATTAAGGTTGTGAAGGATTACCAATCCAAGGGCATCCTGACCTTCCTGATTGGCGACGTGATTGAGCAATGTGCCGAAGGTGTCAAGATGGGTCTGGAGTACCGTGTGGTGCCTCTGGGCCACGATGTGACCTCTGTTATCCATGTTGTCACTGTGGCGGTTCGTGCCGCACTGATTTTCGGCAACGTCAAGCCCGGCGATTTGGGCGGTCTGCTGGAGTACACCAAGAACAGAGTCCCTGCCTTTGTCAACACCTTCGGTGCCATCGACGCCGTGGTGGTTTCCGCCGGTGCCGGTGCTATTGCGCTGGGCTTCCCTGTGGTGGTGGACATCGATTTGGGTGAGAATCAGGTTCCCGGTGCGCTGGAGTCCGTCTGCGACCACAACGAAACTGTCAAGAAGTCTCTGGAGCTGCGTAATATCAAGATCAAGACCACTGAGCTGCCCATCCCTGTGGCCTTTGCTGCCGCCTTTGAGGGTGAGATTATCCGCAAGGCGGATATGCACAACGAATGCTGGTCCTCCAAGAATCCCACCGCTGAGCTGGTGGTCATGAGGGAACTGAACGAAATCGAGGACCACAAGATTACCGTCATCGGACCGGATTTGGACGAGGCCAGGGAGTTGGCGCTGGCTACTTTTGTGGAGGTCGCCGGCAAGAAGATGCAGGTGGATTTTGAATCTGTTATCGAGCGGAAGTTCCACGCATGGTTCAACTACATGGAAGGTGTCATGCACACCGGTCAACGGAATCAGGTCCGTGTCCGTGTGTCCAATGCCGCTTTTGAAGCCGGTTTACGGCTGAAGGACTTCGCCGAGGTCCTGTATGTCATGGTTATGAACGAGTTCGATGCGGTGGTGGATAAGTGTCAGGTCACCCTGATTACCGATGCTGCCGAGGCGGGCAAGTTCCGTGATGAGATTGCCATGCCCCGTTACGCCCAGCGTGACGACCGTCTGGCTTCCATGACCGATGAGAGCGTGGACCGCTACTATTCTTGCATCCTGTGTCAGTCCTTTGCCCCTGCCCATTGCTGCGTGGTCACCCCCGAGCGGCTGGGACTGTGCGGCGCGGTGAGCTGGCTGGATGCCAAGGCCACCAACGAGCTGGATCCCAACGGCCCCTGCCAGCCCATCTTCAAGGAGGGCTGCACCGACGAGCGGACCGGACGTTTTGAGTCCGTGGATAAGATGGTCAAGGATGCCACCCATGGCGCGGTGGAGAACGTGACCCTGTATTCCATTCTGGAGGATCCCATGACCTCCTGCGGCTGCTTCGAATGTATCTGCGGCATTGAGCCTATGAGCAACGGTGTCATCGTGGTTAACCGTGAGTTCAAGGGCATGACCCCTGCCGGTATGACCTTTGGTGAGCTGGCATCCTGCACCGGCGGCGGTGTCCAGACTCCCGGCTATATGGGCCATGGACGGCACTTCATTGCATCTAAGAAGTTTGTTTCCGCTGAAGGCGGCATCCAGAGAATCGTGTGGATGCCCAAGGAGCTGAAGGACGATGTGGGCGAGCGGCTGAACAAGACTGCCATGGAGCTGTACGGCATCGAGAATTTCACCGACTACATCGCCGACGAAACTGTTACCACCGACTGCGAGGAGCTGCTGAACTGGCTGACAGAGAAGAACCATCCCGTGCTGGGCATGGAGCCGCTGATGTAACAGATAACCGCACTGCGGCGGCATAGCCGCCGCAGTGCTAAGATATGAGATACGAGATATGAGATATTTTGAAGTTCAGAATATCTCGTATCTCATATCTCGTATCTCATATCTAATTAGAAAGGGACAAGCAATGAAAGTAACCTTCCAAATCGAGGGCGGAAGCCCTGTTCAAATTGAATGTAACGCCGGTGATAATCTGCTGGAGCTGGCCCGCCGTGCCAATGTGGCCATTGACGCACCTTGCTCCGGCAACGGTTCCTGCGGCAAATGCCGGGTGAAGCTGGTAGAAGGCCAGCTGGACACCATCAAGAGCCGTCACATCACCGACGAGGAATATGAAACCGGCTGGCGATTGAGCTGTAATTCCAAGGTGCTGGGGGATTGTACGGTGTTTGTGCCGGACATCGCCAGCGCCTACCAGAGCCGGATGAAAACAGCGGATTTGTCCTCTCCCAAGGAAATCGCCATCTTTGAGGACTGCCAGAACCAGCTGAAAGAAAGCGGTATCCGGTTTGATAATGATTTTCTGGCACTGGATGTGGTCATGGCGGAGCCTACGGTGGACGATACCATGCCTGACGTGGAGCGGCTGATTTGGGGTGTCCAGTCGGTGATTGAGGTGGAGAAGGTCCATGTGCCCTTCAATGTAATGAAAAAGCTGGCATCCACCCTCCGTGAAAACAGTTTCCATGTCTGCGTCAAGGGTCGCCATGAGGGAGATGTGTTCCGCTGCATGGAGATTTGCGCGCCCACGGATACCGCTCTGGTTGGCTGCGCCATTGATATCGGCACCACCACCGTGACTATGGTGCTGACGGATTTGGAAACCGGCAGGATTCTCGCCAAAGGCTCCTCCGGCAACGGTCAGATTCGCTACGGCGCGGATGTAATCAACCGCATCATCGAGCAGTCCCGTTCCGGCGGCAAGAAAAAGCTCCAGGATGCCATTATTAAGGAAACCCTGACGCCTATCATTGCCAACCTGTGCCGCACCGCTGATATATCTGCCCAAAGCATCCTGCGGCTGAGCATTGGCGCCAATACCACCATGAACCACCTGCTGCTGGGGGTTGACGCCGACCCCATCCGTATGGATCCTTACATCCCCAGCTTCTTCGGCTGGGAGGGGCTGCTGGCAGGGGATTTGAAGTTGCCTGCCAATCCGCTGGCGGAGGTGGCGATTGCTCCCAATATCGGTTCTTATGTGGGCGGCGATATCACCGCTGGTACGCTGGCATCTGGCATCTGGGACAAGGACGAAATGAGCCTGTTCATCGACCTTGGCACCAACGGCGAGTTGGTGTTCGGTAATCGGGATTTCCTGATGAGCTGTGCCTGCTCTGCTGGTCCTGCCTTTGAGGGCGGCGACATTTCCTGCGGTATGCGTGCCACCGATGGCGCGGTGGAGGCTTGCACCATCGACAAGACCACCATGGAGCCGACGCTGACCATCGTGGGTGACGCGGGTCAGAAGTGCGTGGGCATTTGCGGCTCCGGTATTATTGATATTATTTCTGAGCTGTTCCGTTGCGGTATCATCAACGCCAAGGGCCTGTTTGTCCGCGAGGGTGACCGTGTGCAACGGGATGAACACGGCATGGGACGCTATGTGCTGGCAACGGCGGCAGAGTCCGAAACCGGTCGGGAAGTGTCCATCAATGAGGTGGATATCGACAACTTCATCCGTGCCAAGGGCGCTATTTTCTCTGCCATTGATACGCTGATTCAGAGTGTGGACATGACCGTGGACATGATTGACCATGTGTACGTCGCCGGCGGCATCGGCTCCGGCATCAATATGAAAAATGCGGTGAATATCGGCATGCTGCCGGATGTGGAGCTGGAGAAGTTCAGCTATATCGGTAATTCCAGTCTTACCGGCGCTTATGCCATGGTGGTCAGCGACCACGCCATGGAGAAATGCGCTGAGGTGGCGGCGAATATGACCTATCTGGAGCTGTCCACCTATCCCGGATATATGGATTCCTTCGTGGCAGCTTGCTTCCTGCCCCACACCAATGCCAGCCTGTTCCCCAACAGCAAGCAGGAAGTCTAAACGATGGTATTCCGCATCAAAGAAACCTAGGAGATAGAAATGCAAATCGAGAACCATAAAGAAGAAGTACCCTTTGCCCATTATGAGGAGCTGTTTCGCAAGCTGGATGCTGCCGAGGCGGCAGAGCGGACCGGCGCTAAATGGGATGGAAAAGAATTTTATGTAAACCTGCTGGGCAGAGGTTATGCCATTTCCCATCCGGAATATGCCCTTCGGGCGGTGGATGGGGGAATGCTGCCTCCCTTGCCGGTGCAGACCTTCCTGCTGCGTTATTTGCTGGAAAGCAAGAACGTAGGTTGGGCAGGTCAATGGAAAACCTTCCGTGAGATGCCTTGGGGTGAAATGTATATCAAGCCCTACACCGGACGGGTTCTGACCCGTGCGGCCTTTACCCTTGGCACCCGGGTTGCCGCTTTCCGCAATGCCGCCGGTAAAATGGGGGCAACGCCGGTCGGCCATGGCGATGCCGGCTATCAGTTCAATCTGATTGGCGGCTATCAGATGCAGATTCTGGTTTGGGAGGGGGACGACGAGTTTCCGCCCAACGCACAGGTGCTGTATTCGGACAATTTTGCCGAAGGCTTTGCCGCCGAGGATCGGGTGGTGGCAGGCGATATCCTGATTAGCACCATCAAAGCAAATATGTGACAAAAACAGGCGGTAGACTATTTATCATGCAAATTGCTACATGGCCACCGGAAATGGTAACAAATGTTTGTAGAATTTCTTGCTTTTCTGGAAAATATATGGTATATTCAGGCTATGTGATTATGGTGGGACCTACAGTTCCCAAAAGGAGAGGGCGTTCATGAGAAAAGTCATCGTATGGCTGTTGCTCGTTACCTTAACTGCCACCTTATTTGCCGGTGCCACTATGGCCTACTTGATGGAGACCGACGAAAATGTCAACGTCATGACCGTGGGCAAGGTCATAATTGATCAGCTGGAATACGAGCGCGTTGGCGTGGAAACCAAGGACGATAATGCGGTTGTTCAGGATTTCCATGACAATAAGCAGTTGTATCCCGCCGTCATTGACGAGGGAAAATTTGAATGGGAAACCAATGAGAATTATGTGCCTTGGGATAAAATCGGCAAGGACGGCTACACCTCCGGCATCTGGAATCCCGATGAAATCAACAATGAAGTGGACAAAATGGTCTTTTTGAAGAACAAGGGCTATTATGATGCCTATGTTCGCACCGTCTTTGCTTTTGAAGCCGGAAAGTATGAGACTTTGAATGAGTTTCTGTCCAAAGTCCGCCTGAATATCAACACCACGGACTGGACCTGGGAATGGGCACAGGCGCCCTTTGCTGTTCCCAATGCCGACGGCACCGCAAACACCAACTACTTCATTGTTACCGCTACATACAACAAGGTTCTGAAACCCGGTGAATTCACGGAAATCAGTCTGTCCCAGATAGCGTTGGACCCCTCCGCCACCAACGAGGATGTGAAGTTCTTCGGTGACACCTATCAGGTGCTGGTCAAGTCTCAGGCGATTCAGGCGGACGGCTTCGGCGACGAATTACTGCCGGAGTACGAAAACGCCAAGACAGCGCTGGTTGAAGGCTTCGGCGATCTTCAGAATGCGTTGCCCTTCGAAAACGACACCCCCTTCCGCGGCTATGACCTGCCGACGGCCCTGCACAATTACGAAGGTGACACCACCAATGTCATCACCAAAAAGGTTACCAAGGTAGTCTTTGATCGCGAAGAGAAGTACCCTGAAATCATGGAGGATTACAAGGCCACTCTGGTGGACATCGGGCAGGATGTCAATGTCCACGCCTACTATGTAGAGGCCGAAGATGGGACCTATACCGTGTATTTTCTGGCAGACGGCACCATCTACGCTCCAGAAAACAGCGCCAATCTGTTCGCAGGTATGACTGTATTGACTGAGGTGGATACCACCAACTTTGATGTCAGCCGTGTGACATCCATGAGCCGTCTGTTCTCCGGTGACACGAAGCTTCAGACGGTTGACGTCAGCAGCTGGGATATCTCCAATGTTACCACCCTCAACGGTGCCTTCATGAACTGCCAGAGCCTTCAGTCTCTGGATGTGAGCGACTGGGATACCTCCAAGGTGACCGATATGTATGCTACATTCTATTACTGCCGAACTCTGCCGTCTCTGGATGTCAGCGACTGGGAGGTTGGCAATGTGACCAACATGGAATTCACCTTCAGCGGCTGCGAGCAGTTTACTACGCTGGATGTGGCGGATTGGGATGTGAGTCAGGTGACTTCCTTTGACGCATTCTTCCAGTCTGCCAGAAAAAATGACAGCGCCATGCAGCTGGAGTATCTGGATGTGAGCAAGTGGGATATCAGCAGCTGCACCAATTTGAACCGGATGTTCTTCTGGTGCACCAAGCTTGAGACTGTGGATATGTCCAACTGGGATACCTCCAAGGTTACGGATTTGACCTCCATGTTCTTCAACTGCAAGGGTCTGACCACACTTTATGCTTCTGAAAAATGGAGTACCGCCAGTTTTACGCATATTGATGGCGCGTTCTCCGGTTGCCAGAAACTGGTGGGCGGAAACGGAACCTCCTATGCGGTGGCGAGAGTAACCACGGCTGAGTACGCCAGAATCGATACTCCGGAAATGCCGGGTTACCTGACATATAAGGCCTGCAACTAAATCCTTTCAATCCAATAAAGCCCCGGTTTTCGAATGAAAACCGGGGCTTTTGACATGCTGAAACCGGCGAAGCAAAGCTTCGCCGGTTTGATTATTTCATTCGGTATTTGCCTTTGGATGCGCCGCGGAAACCAATCTCTGTGCCCTTGATAATGCGCACAAAATTCTGCCGGTGCTTGAACAGCACTACTGCGGTGGCGACCGCCAGTATGACTGTCACAACCCAGCTCTGCAGGAACAGCAGAATAACCGGTCCGAAAATGACTGTGGTTGCCGTACCCAGCACAATGTAATCCGTAATCAACGTGATGACGATGAGCAGCAGCGACAGTCCCAGCGCCACCCGAATGTCCAGTCCGGCAAGGATGCCGATGTAGGTGGCAAGTCCTTTGCCGCCTTTGAATTTCAGGTAGAAGGGGAAAATGTGACCCAGCACACAGGCTGCGCCAGCCACTGCGCCGGCATAGGCCAAATCCGGAAAAATCCACTTTGCCAGCAGCACAGCCACAATACCCTTGCCAATGTCGTGAACGCCCACCAGAACGCCGGCCTTCCAGCCCAGCAGCATCATAGCATTGGAGGCACCCAGATTTCCGGTGCCGCTTTTGCGGATATCCTTTCTGGAAAGCAGGCTCAGATACAGCGCCATGCTGGATGTGCCGATAAGATAGGCACCCAGCGCAATCAGCAGATAAAACATGACCCTTGCTCCTCTCTGTATGGTGGGAGGGTTATACCTTGTCGATGGCTTGCTTCAGGTCTGCAATCAGGTCCTCGGCGTTCTCCAGACCGCAGGACAGGCGAATCAGGTCCGCGCCAACGCCGGCGGCATCCAGCTCCGCATCGGTCATCTGACGATGGGTGGAGGAGGCAGGGTGGAGGCAGCAGGTACGGGAGTCGGCAACGTGGGTTTCGATGGAACCAAGCTCCATGTTCTTCATAAACACTTCAGCGGCAGCCCGTCCGCCCTTCAGACCGAAGGAAATGACGCCGCAGGAGCCGTTGGGCAGGTACTTCTGGGCCAGCTCGTAATACTTGTCGCCCTTCAGACCGCAGTATTTGACCCATGCAACCTTCTCGTTGCTCTGAAGGAACTCGGCAATTTTCTGGGCGTTGGCGCAATGCTGACGCATCCGGAAGGGCAGACTCTCCAGCCCCAGATTCAGGTAGTAGGCACTCTGGGGGGACTGGACGCAACCCAAATCACGCATCAGCTGGGCGGTGCATTTGGTGATATAAGCGCCCTCCAGACCGAATCGCTCGGTGTAGGTCACGCCGTGATAGCTGTCATCGGGGGTACACAGACCGGGGAACTTGTCGGGGTACTTGGTCCAGTCAAATTTGCCGCTGTCCACAATCACACCGCCTACGGCACTGGCGTGACCGTCCATGTACTTGGTGGTGGAGTGAGTCACAATGTCCGCACCCCACTCGAAGGGACGGCAGTTGACAGGTGTGGCAAAGGTGTTGTCGATAATCAGAGGCACGCCGTGGGCGTGTGCCACCTTGGCAAACTTCTCAATATCCAGCACGGTCAGGGCGGGGTTGGCGATGGTTTCGCCAAAGACAGCCTTGGTGTTGGGCTTGAAAGCGGCATTCAGCTCCTCCTCAGTGGCGTCGGGGCTGACGAAGGTGAAGTCGATGCCCATGCGGCGCATGGTCACGTTGAACAGGTTGAAGCTGCCGCCATAGATGGCGGAGCTGGACACGATATGGTCGCCGCAGGATGCGATGTTGAAGATGGCGTAGAAGGATGCAGCCTGACCGGAGCTGGTCAGCATGGCAGCGGTACCACCCTCCAGAGCGGCAATCTTTGCCGCAACCGCATCGCAGGTGGGGTTGGCAAGACGGGAGTAGAAATAACCCGATGCCTCCAGATCAAACAGCTTGCCCATGTCCTCAGAGGTGGCGTACTTGAAGGTGGTACTCTGGTAAATGGGAATCTGACGGGGCTCGCCGTTCTTGGGGCTGTAGCCCGCCTGAATACAAAGGGTTTCGATGTTTTTGTTCATGGGAATCACCTCAATGATAGATTAGAGTTATTGTAACCTTTGCAGCGGAATTTGTCAACTTATCTTGGTTCGCTGCGGAAGGGCGGGTCTGCCGGATAGATGCCCTGGAGCTTTTGCATGGTGCGGCTCACCGCGTCACGGGAGTTTTTCCAGTCGGCAGAGGTGTTGCGGTAGTCGAATTTGGCAATGAACCAGTCCAAATCCCCTTTGACCCGTGCCATATTTTCCCGCATCAGACGGAAAACAGTGGTATAAAACCATTCCTGCTGACCGTTGGGAACTTCCTGCTCCGCAATTTCCATCAGGGCGAGGAAGTGGCGCATGCAGAAGCCCTTGGTGCCTTCCACTCTCTGGCGGAACTCCGAATCCTTGCACAGCATGAAGAAGGTTTCGTAGTAGCGCTCCATGTTGTAGTTGACCTTGTCGCAGATGAAGCAGGAGCTTTGCTTTTGCCGTGCCCATTTTACCAACGTGCTATCTTCACCGTCGGATTTTTTACCGAACAGGGGACGCTTGCCGGGGATTTTGAAGCTGTCCATCTGACGGTCCATTTCCTCGAAAAGTCCTACGAAGTAGGTCTGCATAATCAAAGCGTTGCCCAACGCATTGCCGTAGTCGTACATTTTTTTGAAGTGGGCACCGCAGAAGCCTGCTTTGTCAGTGGCAGCACGAACCTCCGGTTCCATGTAGCTGGCCTCAGGTCCAAGGGCGTATTTGATGGTCCGCTGCTCTACCTGACGCTCCAGATAGCAGAAGGGACATTCATCCTCTGTCTGAAAGGCTTCGTTGACGGGGATGGTGTAGATTTTCTCTTTCATGGAACCACACTCCTTTTGAATAGTGTATCACAATTACCACCCGTTCGCAAGGTGGTAAATTATCGTTTACAGCACTGGCGCGGCAGCGCCCATACCTTCTCCCGGGGAGAAGGTATGGCGTCTGCGGCGGTTACTTCGCTAAACAATCATTTACGTCACCAAAAATACCTCTTTATTTTTGTGTGAAATGTTGTTATAATGTAGACATTAGTTTTTCTGGTATGGAGGACCTTGGATGCGTATAGTTATTAAAATCGGCACCAGCACGCTGGCGCACCCTACGGGGCATTTGAACATCCGGCGTGTTGAAGAGCTGTGCAAAATTATCAGCGATATTAAAAATTCCGGTCAGGAGGTCATTGTGGTGTCCTCCGGCGCCATCGGCATGGGCGTGGGCAAGCTGGGACTGCGGAGCCGTCCTACCGACATCCCCACCAAGCAGGCGGCGGCAGCTGTGGGTCAGTGCGAGCTGATGTATACATACGATAAGCTGTTCGGTGAGTATAACCACACCGTTGCCCAGCTGCTGATTACCGGTGACGATGTGAAGTGTGAGGACCGGCACGAGAATTTCAGCAACACCCTGAACCGCCTGCTGGAGCTGGGGGCGTTGCCCATCATCAACGAGAATGACACGGTTTCCACCAAGGAAATCGTCATCGGTGACAACGACACACTGGCGGCGATTGTGGCAGAGAGTGTTCGGGCGGACAAGCTGATTCTGCTGTCGGATATTGACGGATTGTATACCGCCGATCCCCACAAAGACCCCAATGCCAGACTGATTCATCGCGTCACAAAAATCGACGAGAATCTGATTGCCCTTGCCGGCGGCAGCAACGGCTCTCAGGGTACCGGTGGTATGGTCACCAAGCTGCAGGCGGCGCAAATCTGCCTGAACTGCAATTGCGAGATGGTCATTGCCAACGGAAACGATCCCATGAACCTCTACGCCATTCTGGATGGTAAGGAAATCGGAACCACATTTACAGGAGAAACACTATGAAAGATATGTTGAGTGCCGCTAAGACGGCGAAATTTGAGGTGGGCAAGCTGACCACCGAACAGAAAAACGCCGCCCTGGATGCCATGGCGGATGCGCTGATTGCCAATGAGGCGGCGATTCTTGCCGCCAACGCCGAGGATATGGCAGCCGCCAAGGGAACGGTGTCTGATGTGATGCTGGACCGGCTCCAGCTGACCTCTGCCCGCATTGCCGGAATGGCGCAGGGCATCCGTGAGGTTGCTGCACTGCCGGATCCTGTGGGACATCTGCTGGAGGAGCATACCCGTGCCGACGGTTTGAAGATTCGTCGGGTGTCGGTGCCTATGGGCGTCATCGGCATTATTTATGAGAGCCGTCCCAACGTCACCTCCGATGCGGCAGCACTGGCGTTGAAGGCTGGTTCTGTCTGCATCCTTCGGGGTGGCAAGGAGGCTTTCCGCTCCGCCAACGCCATTGTCAATGCTCTGCGTGCCGGTCTGAAGGGACTGGGTATCACGGAAAATGCGGTGAATCTGGTGCAGGATACCTCCCGTGCCAGCGCCACCGCTTTGATGACCGCCAACGGCTATATCGACCTGCTGATTCCCCGTGGCGGTGCCGGACTGATTAATGCCTGCGTCCAGAATGCCACGGTACCTTGCATTGCTACCGGCACCGGCATCTGCCATGTGTATGTGGAGAAGTCCGCAGATCAGGACATGGCGCTGAATATCATCGAAAACGCCAAGACCAGCCGTCCCAGTGTGTGCAACGCTGAGGAGGTTCTGCTGGTGGACAAAGCCATTGCAGCGGAGTTCCTGCCCAAACTGCAGCAGCGCATTGGAAGCAAGGTGGAGCTGCGGCTGGACGAGATGGCGCAGACCATCATTTCCGGCACGCCGGCAGGGGAGAAGGACTTCGATACGGAGTTTCTGGATTACATTCTGGCGGTCAAGTGCGTGGAGAATGTCAGCGAAGCGGTGGCCCATATCGCCGCCCATTCCACCGGTCACAGCGAAGCAATCGTCAGCCGTGACGATGCCGCCATTGCCGCCTTTACCACCGGTGTGGACAGCGCGGCGGTGTATGTGAATGCCTCCACCCGATTCACCGATGGCGGTGAGTTTGGCCTGGGTTGCGAAATGGGCATTTCCACCCAAAAGCTCCACGCCAGAGGTCCTATGGGGCTGCGGGAGCTGACCACTTACAAATACGTCATCACCGGTGACGGACATATCCGCTAAAACAAACGGACCGCTGCCAAATGCAGCGGTCCGTTTTTATGATGTAGACAATTCAGCGAATCACGCGGATGCGCAGGACACCGTCAATCAGCTTCAGATGCTCAACAGCGGCATCGGAAACGGGGCTGTCGATGTCCAGAATGGTGTAGGCGTACTCGCCCTTGGAGCGGTTGACCATGTCGGAGATGTTGATGTTCTCCGCGGCAACGGTGGAGGTGAACCGGCTCAGCAGGTTGGGGATGTTGCGGTGCAGGATGGTGATACGGGCAACCTTGGTGCAGATGCCCATGTCGCAGGTGGGGAAGTTGACGGAGTTGACGGTGTTGCCGTTCTCCAGATAGTTCATGACCTGCTTGACTGCCATCTTGGCGCAGTTGTCCTCGGACTCCTCGGTGGAAGCGCCCAGATGAGGGATGGCGATGACACCCTCCATACCGGCGGTCTTGTCGTTGGGGAAGTCAGTGACGTAGCGCTTGACCTTGCCGGACTTCAGCGCAGCCTCCATAGCCTCGTCATCCACCAGAGCGTCACGGGCGAAGTTCAGGATGATGACACCGTCCTTCATCATGGCGATGGTTTCGGCGTTGATCATCTTGCGGGTATCGTCCAGCAGAGGGGTATGTACGGAAATAATGTCGCACTGGGAGAAAATCTCCTCACGGGTCTTGACACGGACGATGTTGCTGTCCAGATGCCATGCGGCGTCGATGGAGATGAAGGGATCGCAGCCATAGACCTCCATGCCCAGCTTGATGGCGTTATTGGCGAGAGGGCCACCGATGGCGCCCAGACCAATCACACCCAGCTTCTTGCCCTTGATTTCGTGACCGGCGAACTTGGACTTGCCCTTTTCCACTTTCTTTGCTACGTCACCCTCGTCCTTGATGGACTGGACCCACTCGATGCCGCCTACCACATCACGGCAGGCCAGCAGCATGCCGCACATGGCCATTTCCACAACGCCGTTGGCATTGGCACCGGGGGTATTGAATACCACGATACCCTTCTCAGCACAGCGGTCCAGAGGGATGTTGTTGACGCCGGCACCGGCACGGGCCACAGCCAGCAGATTGGCAGGCAGCTCCATCTCATACATCTGGGCGGAGCGAACCATAATGGCATCGGCATCAGCGGTGCTGTCGCAGGTCTGGTAATCCTCCGTCCACAGAGCGGTGCCCTTGGGGGAGATGGGATTCAGGTAATTAACATTGAACACTGGGAATCATCTTCCTTCCATATAAAATTGCCCCTGTCGGTGGTAGAAATTCATCCGTCCGCTCAGGGCGTGCATATCCAGTAGGGCGATTATATACCATTTCAACAAAAAATGCAACCTCTTTTTGTTAGAAATACAAAGAAAATCTCTGATATGGCGATATTTGTGCGTCTACGCCGGAAAAAACTCTTTTACCCCCTTTATTTTGGCGGACAAAGGGTGTATAATGCTGTATATCGAAAACCTGCCGGATAGTAAATTATCGTTTACCATACGGTATGACAGGGAGGATTATCATATGAAATACGGATTTATCGGCTGCGGAAATATGGGCGGTGCGCTGGCACGGGCCTTGGTCAAGACCACCAGGGACGTTATCATCGCCGACCCTTCTCCTGCGGCAAAGGCTTTTGCGGCGGAGCTGGGCTGTGGTTACGGCAACAATAATCAGGTAGCACAGTGCGACCGGATTTTTCTGGCGGTCAAACCCAATATTGTAGAAAGTGTGCTGACGGCGCTGCGTCCTGTGCTGGCAGAGCGGAAGCCTTTGCTGATTTCCATGGCTGCCGGTGTGAAAATCGAGAAGCTGCGCGCATGGGCGGATACGGATTTGCCCATTATCCGCATTATGCCCAATACTCCTGCTGCTGTGGGCAAGGGTATGATTACTTACGACACCAACAGCATGGTTTGCGCGGAGGATTTGGCGGACTTCCTGCAGGACATGGCGCAGGCCGGTACCTTCGATGCCCTGCCGGAGAAGCTGATGGACGTGGCGACGGCGGTTGCCGGCTGCGGTCCCGCATATATGTATATGATGATTGAGGCAATGGCAGACGGCGCAGTTGTCTGCGGTCTGCCCAGAGATAAGGCCTTGCGTTATGCAGCGACCACTATGGCAGGTGCGGCGGAGATGGTTTTGACCTCCGGACAGCACCCCGGCGCGCTGAAGGACGCGGTCTGCTCTCCCGGTGGCAGCACCATTGCCGGCGTGCAGACGCTGGAGCAGCACGGGTTCCGCGGTGCGGTAATCGATTGCGTTACCGATGCCTACCGCCGGACACAGGAGCTTGGATAATAGAAAACGGACGCATTGCAACAGCGATGCGTCCGTTTTGTTTGATAGTAAAGATTACCTTTCGGGAAAACTCCGTGTGCCCCGGTACTTATATACAACGGTGACGTTATTGATGCCGTAGTAGCGGAACCGCTGGATGGCGGCGAAATCGATTTCCTCACCGCAAATGGCAATGGGAACCGCCGGTGGGCAACCGACAGAGGGCGTGGCAAGAATCATGCCCAGACTGTGGTCTGCGGGGATAGTACGGCTGGGGGAAAGGGTGGCTTGCCGGATACTCATCTCCTGCCGGCAACGATGGAAGGGGGGAGGTCCTCCGGTTACAGGCTCCTGCCGTGGGATGCTCAGCAGCGCTTCTCCCGCCCGCTGGAGGGCAACTTCGCCTAACTCGGGAGACACCATCAGCACAACATGGTCCGGATCGGCGTATTCGCAGTACACAGACTGCTCCTGAAGCTGCTCTGCCAGTTCCTGTCCGGTGTAGCCGTAGGATTTGGGACAAATGGTGATTTTCATGGGTTCGTCACCAATCAGCCGGTAGCCCTGAGCGGTGAGCTGCTCCTTCAAGGCCTGCACCCGTGTTGCCTGTGTTTTCAGGAGATACCGGTAGCCGCTGACCAGATACGCATTGGCAATGTCCAGCGACTGGAGAATCAGATAGGAGGGACTGGTGGAGCCGAACAGCGCCAACGCATTTTTTGCCTGATCGCGCATAATCAGAGGTGCATTCTCCGAAACATGCAGATAGGCACCTCCGGTCAGCACCGGCAATGTTTTGTGAGCGGAATCACAGCAGATGTCCGCACCCAGCGACATGGGATGTCGGGACGGATTCAGGAACCGCAGGTAGGCACCGTGGGCGTTGTCCACCGCCAGCAAAACCTTGTGCCGGTGACAAATCTGGGCGATGAGAGCCACATCTGCCATGTTACCCAGATAATCCGGGCTGGTCAGGTATAATGCAGTGGGTTTTTCCTGAATCAGATAATCCTCCAGTTCCGAGGGGTCCAGCCTGCAGGATAGATAGGAGTCCTCGTCCTTGGGATACAGCCAACGAATCTGTAAATCCAGCAGCGCCGCGGCGCTGAGAAAGGTTTTGTGAACGTTTCGGGCAGCGGCGATGACGGTATTTTTACCACCGTGTAGCTGAATCAGATGGAGCATGGCGCGGATGCATTGCGAGGAACCTTCGGTGGAATAGAAGGTAGGACAACCGAACAACTGGGAGGCGTTTTGCTCGCTGCGCTGGATGATGCCCTCGGGCTCGTAGAGATTGTCGGCACCGGGGATTTCGGTGATGTCCAGATGCTCAACGCCCATTATCGACATGCCTTTGTGGCCGGGCATATGGAGCCGGACGGGATGACTGTGGTAGTAGCTGTTTACAAATTCTAAAATCGGCGTGTCCATATTACTGCCCCAGAGCCCTTGCAATGGCCACCATGATGGCACACTCCATCCGCTTGCGGAACAGCTTACAGCCGTATTCGTAAACGCCGGTGACGGAGCCGGTGGCATGGTAAGCATTGGCGGCGCAGCCGCCGGAGCAGTAGAGCCGTGCCCAGCAGTCACGGCACTCAGGGTGGGCGTAAACGTTGCAAGCGGCGAACTCCGACTGGATGGCGGTGTTGGTCACGCCCTTCCAGATGTCGCCCAGCTTGAATTTGTCGTCACCTACGAACTGGTGGCAGGGATACAGGTCGCCCCAGGGGGTCACAGCCATGTACTCCGTTCCGCTGCCGCAGCCGGAAATTCGCTTGTAGATGCACGGACCGCCGGTTAAATCAATCATGTAGTGGTAGAAGGTGAAGGGCTTGCCTTCCTTGTCCTTCTGGAGCATCAGCTCAGCCAGCTGTTCGTACTGCTCCATGACGATGGGCAAATCCTGCTCCGTCAGCTCTGAGGGGTCACCGGCGGCACAGACAACAGGCTCCATGCTCAGCTCGTTGAAGCCAAGGTCCAGCATCTGCTGGATGTCCTTGAGAAAGTCGGGGTTGTGGTGGGTGAAGGTGCCGCGCATATAGTAGTTCTTACCTTGACGGGCCTCCACGAATTTCTGGAATTTGGGGACGATTTTATCCCAGCTGCCCTTGCCGGCGTAGTCCACACGGAACCGGTCGTGGACCTCCTTCCGTCCGTCCAGAGACAGCACCACATTGCTGCACTCCTGATTTGCCCACTGAATCACATCATCGTCCACAAGGACGCCGTTGGTGGTCAGGGTGAAGCGGAAATTCTTACCTTTTTCCTTTTCGATGCTGCGGGCGTAGGCTACCAGATCTTTCACCACCTGAAAGTTCATCAGAGGTTCGCCGCCGAAGAAGTCCACCTCCAGATTCCGTCTGGTGCCGGAGTTCTCAATCAGGAAGTCCAGCGCCCGCTTGCCTACCTCGAAGCTCATCAGGGCGCGCTCGCCGTGGTATTTGCCCTGACTGGCGAAGCAGTAAGCGCAGTTCAGGTTGCAGCTGTGGGCGATGTGCAGGCACAGCGCCTTCACCACACCGGCGGTCTTTTCCTTCAGCTTACCGGCCATGCTTTGGAAGGTATCCGGCGCGAACAGCTTGCCGGAGTCCTTCAAGGACAGGACCTGATCGTAACACTCTTCCAAGTCGCTTTGGGGCAGGGCAGGGTATTTCTCCGCCATGGCGGACAGAATCTGATCTTTGCTTTGGCCTTCGAACAGGGCGATGATGTCATAGGCAACATCGTCCACCACATGGACACCGCCGGAGCAGACGTCCAGCACGATGTTGTAGCCACCCAGTTTGTATTGATGTATCATATCGTTTCTCCTTACGAAAAAATGGCCGCGGTACCCGGCGGCATTTTGCATTTGCGATTACTTGCTCTCGCACTGCTGATTGGCGATACCGCAGCTGGTCTTGCAAGCAGACTGGCAGGAAGTCTGGCACTCGCCGCAGCCGCCGTTCTTAGCGCTCTCGCACAGGTTGCGGGTCTCGATGGTCTTGATATGTTCCATGACAGTAACCTCCATTAAAAAGTTCCCTTAAATGGTATCATATTACCGCCATAAAGTCAAGTGGCAGTTACTTTTTCTTGTGCTTGCGCAGGAACTGTCCGACCTTGTGAAGCAGGCGTTGGGTGAAGGGGAGGTAGACCGCCAGATAGTAGCGAATCTTGCCGATTTTGCGGAAGGCAGGGAACAGCTCCTTGCGGTGTTCTTTAATGACAGCACGCATTTTCTTCTGGTCGGCAGGGGGCATGAGATTGGTGGTGGTGGCTTTCAGGAACACAGCAAAGGCATTGCGCTTCTGGATGTTGACATACTCGGTGCGACCCAGTGCCTCTTCGCTTTGCCATACCAGCTTTCGCCGGTAGAACCGGGTCCAGAAGGAATCAAAGTTGTGATTTTTGCCGCTGTTGTTCTCATGGACACGATAGTAGTACCACCGCTCCTGCAGGAAAACCGCATCGGCATCCTTGATCAGGTTTTCGTAGATGAAGTAGTAGTCCTCACCGATGAACAAATCCGTGTTGAAGCGGGTCTTTCCAATCAGGTCAGTGCGAATCAGAATCCCGCCCATAACTCCAAAGGGGGATTTGCCATGGAAAAAGGCATCAAGGGTATGCTGAGCATCGTGGTGGACATACGCGGCAGGACCGGGAAACTGCTCAATGAATTCAGGGACACGGTGCCAATCTGCCGGTGCGATGGGCAGATTTCGTGTGCCGGCGATGGCGGCACCGGTTTCCACCAGACTGTTGACCAGTGTTTCCGCCAGTTGTGGGTGGAGCATATCGTCGCTGTCGGCAAAGAGGATGAAGCTTCCCTTTGCCACGTCCAGACCCTGATTGCGGGCGGCGGACACGCCACCGTGATTGGCGGCGATGACGGTAACACGGGAATCCTCCTGCGCGTATTGTTTACATAACTCCAGAGTGCCGTCGGTGGAGCCGTCGTCAATCAGGATGATTTCCAGATTCTCATAGGTCTGCCATTTCAGAGATTGGATGCACTCCGGCAGATAATCCGTCCGGTTGTACACGGGGATGATAACGGAAACTAAATCCTCCATAGTGCCTCCTTGTTATCTTGCGAACAGGTCGAATCCCAGGACCACAGCGCCGAGAATCACCAGAATGATACCGGTGGCACGGTTCAGGTTTTTTGGGGTGGCTTTATTGGCGAAGCGGGAAGCGACTCTGGCCCACAGCAGGGTGAACCCCACGCACAGTCCCAGCACCAGCCAGTCCGGCGCTCCGTCGATGGCGAAGTGGCTGATTGCGCCGGTAAGGGCGGTGAAGGTCATGATAAATACGCTGGTACCCACGGCGGTTTTCAGTTCGTAGCCAAGCACCGTGGTCAGAATCAGCAACATCATCATGCCGCCACCGGCACCAATGAATCCGCAGATAAAGCCAATCATAGTGCCGCACAGCACAGACTGGATGGTGCGCTTTTTAGCGCTGACGCCGGCCATGGCTTCTTTGGTGGTCATCACAGGTTTGACGATGAATTTTACGCCCAGAATCATGGTCATGAACACCGAAAAGCTCCCCATGGTACTGCTGGGAACCAGACTGGAGACCCAACTGCCTACCATTGTGAAGACCAGTACGGATACCATCATGACGATACCGTTGCGGATGTCCAGGTTTTTATTTTTGCCGTACTCATAGGCGCTGTATGCGCTGGCAAGCACGTCCGATGCCAGTGCGATGCCCACAGCGGCGTAGGCGTCCATGCCCAGAAAGGTCACCAGCACCGGAGTAATGACCGCTGCGGCGCTCATGCCCGCAAAGCCGGTACCAAGACCGGCACCCATACCAGCAAAAAAGCATACGAGAATCTTCAATAGAACGTCCATTTCCGCAAAATCCTTTCTTTTTTCTTATTATAAGTAAAAAATGCGGAAAATGCAAGACAGTCGAAACAAAATCTGATAGAATAGCTGTAACGTTTTCCTTCTTTGGCAATCTAATGGGCAGAAAGGCGGTGAGACAATGGCGGATATCGAACAGCTATACAGACTGCACTATGGATTCATCTACAAATTTCTGATGAGTATGTGTCACAACGAAAGCGTGGCGGAGGAGCTGACGCAGGAGACCTTTTTCAGAGCTTACATCAACATCACAAGGCTGAGGAAAGAGGAAAAAGCGGCAGTATGGCTTTGCCAGATTGCGAAGAATCTGTATTTCGCATGGTGCAGGGAGCAGAAACGACTGCAACCCATGGACGGTAAGACAGAACAGCCATCCACCTTCGATTTGTCGGAAACGGTGGAAATCAGACTTTTGTCCGGGCAGGCCATGGCGGTGTTGGACCGGCTGGAGGAGCCTTATCGGGAGGTGTTCCAGCTCAGTGTGTTCGGTGAGGTATCCCTGAAGGAAATCAGCCGGCTCTTTGGCAAAAGTGAGAGCTGGGCCAGAGTCACACTGTTCAGAGCCAAGCAGAAGATTATTGAAAGGATGAGTGAAAATGGAATGTAATGTGATTCAGGATTTGCTGCCCCTGTATCTGGACGGGTGCTGCAGTGAAGAAAGCGCAAAAATGGTAGTGGAACATACAAAAACATGTGCCGTTTGCGGTCAAACCATGAACAATGCGAAACGAACCTTGACGCAAGTGGAGGTGGTTAAGGCACCCAAGCTGCATCGGGTGGGGCAGTGGAAGGCATCAATTTTGCAAAGTGTGCTGTTTTTGCTGTACTTCGGCACCATTACTGTGGGTGTGGCGCTGGAAGCAGCTACACCTCAGGGACTTATGAACGGCTACTGGGCGTTCAATCTGGTGATTCCGGCAACGGGGGCGTTGCTGGCGCTGGTGAACTGGTACTTTATCCGGCTGTACAGTACCCGTCGTGCCTTCGTGACCGCGTCTGTAATCGGGACGTTCGTGCTGTCCGCCATCTGCCTTGGTTGGGGTGTCATTCACTACGAGGTGACGGCGTCCACACTGGGAATCCTGGTGTTTTCCTTCGGTGGCATCGGAACGGTCTTTCATGTAGGAAATCTCCTGTTTTCTCTGCTCCTGTCTAATGCCTACGCAAGGCTGATGGGAAAGGAATGACATGAAACGTTTGGCCATACTTCTGATTCTGCCGCTGTTGCTGACAGGATGCAACCTGCTGGATGACAGAGTGGATAAGGACGATATTTTCCGGTATGTTCAGGAGAATCAGGACCATCTGGAGGAATGTATCCAAAATGGTGAGCTGGAAGCCATCAAAACAGGCAGAGTTGTAAAGGAGATTCAGCGGTGGGACAATGGCGCGGAATTCTCCTGCGGCGGTGCGGGAATGGGTGGACAGACCGCATATCGGGGATTTTTCTACACGGCAACGGACGATTTATACCGCATCTGGTGCGCGCCACCGGCCGGCGAACCGTTGGTGCCTGACGGGTCAGGCTTTTCATGGCAGGAGCCGGAGGGTGATAACCGGTTTTATGTAGAAAAAATCTGCGGACATTTCTACTACTACGAGGCGTCCTTTTAATAGCAACCCCCACCGGCGAAACCGGTAGGGGTTGCTTGTAAATCACTTGATTTTGTTCATCAGGTATTCGTATAAATCTTCGTTTTCAATTTGGAAGATTTGTCCGTCGGATGTAACAAAGAGTCTGGAATCGTCGTCCCAGATAGTAATATTCTCTCCGCCGGTAAAGTGGACTTTAACGTTGAACTCTGAGGTCGACCCTGCATCATTCTTATATCTGACATCGTATTTTGAGGAATTATATAAAGCAATGAACTCCTCTTGTGCGTCCTCATCCATTGGACGGCCTTGGAAAATGATTTTCTCCACCTCATCCGGGTCGATAGATTTGATGAGTATGGGGTTCATCAGGACGGAGCAGAGGTAAAGCACCAGTAAAACAACAGCGGCTACAGCCAGAATGATGATATCTAGATTGATTTTTTTGTGTTCCTTCTTTTCAGCCATTTAGAATCATCTCCTCTGTTTATCATCGTGATTTACGAAATTTCGTCCGACAGAAATGTGGGTAGTTCTTTGTTATGGATAAAAAACTCAGAATCAGGGGAGGACACAGAGAACTTTTCTCCCCCATAATCGCTTACAGTGGTATAATTGCCGTTATCAAAGTATATGACAGTGTGATAAACCGGTGTTGTTCCAATCTGACCATTGTCTTTTTCAAGATATCTCGAGGAATTATAAAGTTCTATAAATCTATCTGTATTGGATTCATCTAATACATATGGGGTAGCGTTGTAGTAAACGGTAATCTGCGCCACTTTATCCGCATCGATGGGTTTGATTAAAATATGGTTAACAAGCTGATAACCGAGGCAGATTACCAACACAACAACAGCGGCTACAACCAGAATGATGAGATCTAGATTGATTTTTTTTCCTTCCTCTTTCTTTACCATATCGTATCAACTCCTTCATTTTCAGTATAGCATGGCAGGAGAAAAACACAAGGTAGGAAAGTTGCTATTTACAAAAAGTTCAATTTCTTCCAAATTGTTCCCGGGGAAGGATGGGTTCGTTTGCATTTTCTTCCCTGTGGGAAGAAAATTAAGGTGTCATGCCCGTCGAGCCGGGCATGAGCAACAGTCCACCAGACTGTTGCATTTGGCTGTTCGGATCCGCCTCGTCCTTCCCACCACAAAAAACCGCTATCCATTCGGATAGCGGTTTTTTGTGGCGTGCTTGGCTGAAATGAATCGTCTGAGATTTTTTTGAGACAAAAAAATAAAATCGGAAGATCATAAAATACGATGGTTTATCAGGCTTCTGGAACATTTGGAACGTATAACAAAGGTTGGTCAAAATGATTCGTTTGACTCAAATTAAATAGCCGGATAGATCATCTGGCTTTTCTGCCATAGTTTTTGATGAATCACCAGAGCTTTCAAACTGAGCTTTGATCCGTTCGTTAACCCGGGCATCTATACCCTCCGGCAATATAATCAGATCTTCTTCGTGGATGTAAAGATCTGCAATATCCTCTTTGTCGCCGTATTGAGGAAACAGAACGACCCAGCATCCGTCTTTGCATTCAGGTTCCCAGATGACTCCCTGCATACCTTTGTGAACGCCTTCTTTTGCGTATTTGCTTTTCTCTACAATTAATTCGACACAATCCATCATTTTCATTCTACTTTCCTCCATATGGGGTATTTAATTGAAGTTGTCCGTTTGGTAAAACCATCCAGCCAGTAAGAAACGATACATCTCCAGTTCCATCTTTCTTTGGAATCGTGATACGAATACTGATTCACTGTCCTCGAATATCTAACTTTCCCAAAGTGTAGTCACCAGTAACATACCTTTCCCTGGCTTGGTTTTCCACTTCTGCTTGCAGCCAATGAGCGTCCTCGATAGTATATCCCCATTGGGCGAAGAGCCTTTCTTTAGTATGAGTATACTGACCGTGTGTATTAAAGAGATATGGGTCGAATTTGCTGTAGTCGCTATAAGAAGCCGCATTCATCAAGACAACAGTATAATCTATCGGATCTAATGTGCAGTGGCAGAATGGGTGGTGTGGCCAGGTTGGGTGATTGTTTTCTGTGAAAAAGCAACCATCTAACTTTAGACATTCATCACAATGACTTTTGCCCTCGGAATATCTTTTGTTTTTCGTACAAGAATTGTTCCTGTACTTCGTTTATAGTACATTCATTTCTTCTCCTTTGCAAGTAGTATGTATTCAAATCGACCGTCAAAGTGGGAAGGTGTTTCCGTGAACGACAGTTCCCGCTTTGATTTTCGTAACTGATCGTAGCACAGATTGCGTGCGATCCGGTATAGCCATGCCTGCTCCTTACCGGAAGCACATCGAATTCCCCCGGATAGAAGTTTCACAAAGGTGTCATGCAGAACATCCTCGGCAAGATACGGGTCTTTTGTGATGGAGAGGGCATAGCGGAATATGCCGTTTTTGTACTGCTCATACCAG
>JAZSEN010000081.1:0-14517 GCA_045531675.1 Faecousia sp. | reverse complement strand
GGGGAGCCACACCCTGCAGGCCACCGTTACCGACGTGGCCGGCAACTCTACCACGAAGACCATCACCTTTAATGTGGAAGATGTCTCCATGACCCTGACCGATGCCGGCTCCAGGGATGTGACCGGCACCTCCGCAAAGTTGTACCTGTCGGCCCAATCCGGCTCCGCCACCGATGTGACCTTCTATAAGGCGGAGAAGATCGATGCCGCGCAGATTCAGAGCGAAACCGTTTCCGGTCTGGTACCTTATCTGAGCTACACCATCAACGTAGGCAGCCCTGATGCCGATGATGAGATCGTGGTCAGCTGGAACGGCGCCGCTTCCGGCAGTGATTCCACCTACGCCTGCAATATGTTCGTGCGCAACGTGACCAACGGCCGCTGGGAGCCCATCGGTAAGGCGGACGCCAACGGTTCTATTACCAATGCTTCCTTCGTGGCCGAGAACCACGTGGAAAACGGCAAGGCGCAGGTGATCGTCCAGTGTACCTCCGGTTCTTCCTTGCCTGATACCGATACCGTCAACGACGGCATCAAGGGCACCAACTCCGGTTGGGACGGTAATTCCAGACCTGAGGATTATGATTTCTCCTTTGCCTGGATCACCGATACTCAGGCTTATGTCCAGCGTACCAATTATCATAAGAATCACCATATGAAGATGATGCAGTGGATCGTCGACAATCGGGAAGCGTGGAAGATCAGCTACGTGATGCACACCGGCGACCTGGTGGATGACCCCGATGCCATCTATATGTGGGAACACGCCGACGAGGCTGCGAAGATCTTCGACGACGCGGATATGCCCTACGGCGTTCTGGCCGGCAACCACGACATCTACGCCATGCTGGATATCCGTGACGAATACTATAATTACTTCGGCGAGGACCGCTTCAAGGATAAGTGGTACTACGGCGAATCCTTTGAGAATAACTACGGTCACTATGATTTGATTAGCCAGAACGGACAGGATTTCATCATTGTATATATGAGCTACGATATGTACGAAGCTGAAATCAACTGGTTGAATCAGGTGCTGGCCAAGTATTCCAACCGCAAGGCTATTCTTTGCTTCCATGGCTATACCCATGTCTACGAATCGCAAGAGGGCAACCTGTCCTATTATGGCGTTTTGATTCGTGATCAGGTCGTGGCCAAGAACCCCAACGTCTTTGCGGTTCTCAGCGGTCATTACAGCGGTGCAAGCTACCAGACTGCCCGTTTCGATGACAACGGCGATGGCAAGCTGGACCGTACCGTTTACCAGATTTGTACAGACTATCAGGATCTTTCTGCAGGCGGTCTGCAGTACATCAAGTTCCTGTACTTTGATTTGGATAATGATAAGGTGTATGTCAACTCCTATTCGCCTTATAAGGATGACTTCAACTACTACGACAGCGACACCGCTCCCGACCTGTATGCGCTGGCTGAGGCGACCTCCAATGGTAAGGTCAACAATGGAGATGTGAATATCGATGCTTCCATTCTGACCGTAGACTTTACGCCCAAGCAGTACTCCATCAGCGGCACTTTGACTGACGCGGCAATCTATACCGACGAGGTACTGGGTACGGCTCAGCTTCAGTCCGGTAAGGCAGAGGTACGAGCCACCGGTCTGACCGCAGGAACGAGGCAGGCATGGTATGCCGTCCTTGAAAATGCGGACTCCGGCTATTTGCGTACCGGTTCCTATGAGTTTACAACCACCCATGATTATGTGGCGGTGGTAACACCTGCGACCTGTGTCACACCCGGCTATACTACCTATACCTGCTCTGTCTGTGGCGATAGCTTTGTGGCGGATGAGGTTCCGGTATCCGGACATAGCTATGATGACGGCGTGGTTACTACCAAGCCTGGTTGCACTGTAACCGGCGTTAAGACCTATACCTGCACCGTCTGTGGTGACAGCTATCAGAAGAGCATTTACGCCACCGGTCATAATTACGAAACGGTTGTAACGCCGCCTACCTGTACTGCCACCGGCTATACCACATACACCTGCTCCGAATGTGGCAACAGTTATGTTGCGGATACAGTACCTGCTACCAATCACAGCTACCAGTCTACGATTGTTGAGCCTACCTGTACTGCCGCCGGCTATACCGTCCATAGCTGCACGGCCTGTGGTCACAGCTATCAGAGCGATACGGTATCCGCCAAGGGACACAGCTACAAGTCCACGACAGTTGCTCCAACCTGTACGGCTGCCGGCTACACGGTTTATACCTGTAGTGTCTGCAACCATAGCTACCAGAGTAATGCGGTATCTACCACCGGTCACAGCTATTCGGAGGGCTACTGCACAGCCTGTGGAGCGAAGGATCCTGACTATGTGGAATATGTGATTCCTACTCTGACATTGAAGAATCCAACGCTGGCCTTCCAGGATGAGATTCGCTACAATGTTTATTACACTGTGGACGATACCACTAATATTACGGAAATGGGTCTGGTGACCTTTGCAACCCGTGATGAGGATGGTACTATTGACACCGCGCTGGACATTATACCCGGCTATGTATCCAATGCTGACGGCAGCTATACTGTCCATACCAACGGTATCTCTGCCAGAATGCTGGGTGATACTTTGTATCTGAAGGTATATGCCAAGCTGACCGATGGCAGCTGCGTTTATTCCGGTGTTGTTGGCTATCATGCGGTTGCCTATGCCAAAACCATTCTCAATAGTGCTACAGCCTCCGCCAAAGCCAAATCTCTGGTAGTTGCGATGCTGAACTACGGCGCGGCAGCTCAGGTTTACTTCGGCTATAAGACTGATTCTCTCATGAATGCTAATCTGACCGCCGCCCAACAGGCGCTGGTCGAACCTTACAGCGAATCTATGGTTGCCGAAGTGGTCAAGGCGGACAGCACCAAGGTGGGCGTGTTTGTCAACAACGGTGGCTATACGGATGCCCATCCCACCGTGTCCTTCCAGGGTGCGTTCTCCATTAACTACTACTTTACGCCGAAGTACAATCCCTCCAATGGTGTCATGTTCTACTACTGGACCGCCGACGCTTACAACAGCGCCACAGTCCTTACCCCTGAAAATGCCACCGGTTCTGTGCATATGATTTCCACCACCGGTGAATATACCGCTGCTGTGAAGGGCATCGCTGCCAGACAGATTGACGAAACGGTGTATGTTGTCGCAGCCTACATCTCCGGCGGTACCAGCTACTATACCCCTGTTATTGCATACAGTCTGGGCAGCTACTGCAAGACCATCGCGTCCCACGGTACCGAATTTGGTGCCGCAACCGCAGTCTACGGCTACTATGCTAAGGAATATTTCGCAAACTAAACAAAAAAACACCACGGGATAACCCGTGGTGTTTTTTCGCAGGGAAGGAACTGCGTGTTAAAGACGGAATTTCTTTTTTAGAAGAGGAATGCTGATACCTGCACCTGCTAAAAGAATGGCAGCGATGATAACAATGCTTTTCCATGGAGAATCGCCCTGGGTGGATTGCTCTGAAGGCGGCGTTGTGGTGGGCTGCGATTCTGTTTTATCAGGTTCCGGCTGTGTCACCGGCGGCTCTGTCACCGGCGGCTGTGTCACCGGCGGCTGTGTTACCGGCGGCTGTGTTACCGGCGGCTCCGTTACCGGCGGCTCTGTCACCGGTGGTTCCGTTACCGGTGGCTCTGTCACCGGTGGTTCCGTTACCGGCGGCTCTGTTTCGATTGATTGCTTTTCCAGTGTCTTTTCTTCAATGGTTTCGCAGGTGCGGCAAAGTCGCTTTGCCTTTCCTTCCTGATTTTCAGTAGGGGCCTGAGTAACGACCCATTCTGTGAATCTATGCCCAACAGCGGGAATCACTTCCTGCTCCACTACGGTGGAACCACAGAAACGACAGTAGCTGCCGGCTGTTTTTCCCGGATTCGTACAGGTGGGATAAGATTTTGCTACTTCCACAGGGGTATGTCCCAGAGTGCAATCGGGAACCCAGGTGGGTGAACCGCCATACAAATCCCTTGCACCAGCCCATTCAGCGATGTGACCGGGGAAATACGCCACGATATCCACATCGGAAAGCGCGTTGCTGTCTATTTCCGGTGGAGCACCTTTGAAAACGATTTCTTTCAGGGAGGTGCACCAAAAGAACACCATTGGCTTAATCTCAGTTACGGAAGCCGGAATCGTTAAGGATTCAATGGCTGTCCTTGAAAAGGCATTTGAATTAATAATTTTCAAACCTTCGGATAATTGAATGGTTTTCAGGTTGGTGCATTCCTCGAAGGCGTTCCGGTCGATATCGGTCACGGTTCCCGGGACTGTCAGCCCGGTCAAGCCTGCTCCATGGCAGGCGTTGGGTCCGATTTTTGTTGTCCCTTCAAGCACGGTATAGGTGCTACTGAAGCCTGGCGGCATTGCTATCAGTTCCATTGGATTGGCGCGATATAAAACACCTTTATCCAGAAAGAAATTTTGATTCTTACCGCTGAGGGTAAAAGCTTTCAGGCTTGTACATTTTTGAAAGGCATAGGCATTCACTTCCTGGAGATTGGTTCCCAGATACAACTGTTTCAGGGCGGTGCAATCATGGAACATATAGTTGTTCAGTTTCACCAGTTTATCAGAAAGGCGGACAGATTCCAATCTGGTGCATTGACTGAAAACACCATTGCCCATCTCCGTGACGCCATTACCGGTGTCAGCGGTAATCAGTCTGGAGCATGATGCGAAAGCGTAGCTGCCGATGTAAGTCACACTGTCCGGAATGACAATGCTTGTCAACCCAACGCAGCCCCGGAAGGCATCATTATCGATTACGGTGAGTTTATCGTGGAAGATGATTTCCTTAATGTTGTGGCATTTTCCAAAAGAATTGCTGTTGATGATTGTGACGCCAGCAGGAATATTCAGTACAGTCAGGGATGTGCATTCTTCGAAAGCCATATCTTCAATCTCAGTGACATAGTCCAGTACCGGATCTTCCAAACTCCAGCAGCCTCGAAAGGCAGAGTTGCCAATTCTGGTCACACTTTTGGGAAGTGTTACAGAGCGAAGATTATTGCATCCACTAAACGCGCCACTGGCAATAGATTTGCAACCGTCCTCGATAATAACCTGTGTAATTTTTAATCGGTAATTTGACAACCACGGCGGGTGTTCAATGGTTTTCATTTCGCCATAGCCGGAGATGGTCATGATACCGCTGCTCTCATCGAAGTGCCAATAAAGATTCTCACCGCAGCTTCCTTCGGTAGCGGCAAAGGCGTTCAGGCAGGGCAGGGAAAGGGTCATGACCAAAAGAAACAGAGAAAGTAAGACGATTCTTTTCATAGTTTTCCTCCTTTATTGAGGAATCCAGGTTACAGAACCAGAATAATTCTGTAGCTTATCCTCGGTCCATGTTTCGTTATCTTTGGGATAATAGGCGCGCAGAGTGTTGCTCGAAAAAGCGAAGGGATCAAAATGCTCGGGACAATCGCCCAAGAATATGATTTCTTCCAGCGGTGCACCACGAAACGCGTACATCCCCAGATGCTTGAGGGAAGGCGGGATTGTGATGCTGGTGAGTCCGGATTTCATGAATGCTTCTAATTGGATTTCTTCAATCGTATCGGGGAGGGTGATGCTTTTCAGCGATGGACACGATCCGAAAGCGTACGACCAGATTTCCTTGACGGGAGCGGTAATGATTACTTCCGTCAACGCCACACAGTTATTGAACCAAAGTTCCTTGATTGCTGTCACATTTCCGCCAATGGTAACGGAATGCAGCGACTTTCTATGCGGGAATCCCCAGCAATTATCTGTGTTGATAACAGCGGTTTCAATGGCATTGCAACCTTCAAAGGCTTGGTATTCGGTCTGAGTCAATGCGCCAAGGGTAACGTGTTTAAGGTTTACGCAATTCAAAAAAGCATAGTTATCGACCTTCGCGCTTCCGTCCTCCAGCACTACCTGCTGAAGACGGTTGCATTCTGCAAAGGCGTGGCTGTCAATGCGACGCAAAGCGGGCGTGGAGGTAAAAGCGGTAAGTCCCGTGTTGGAAAAAGCATATTCGCCGATGCTTTCCACCTGACTGAAAGGCGCATAGGTGATGGTGGACAGGCTGGTGCAACCGCTGAACGCATAAGGAGCAATGGTTCTGACTGCCGCACCGAGATAAATGCTGGAAACGGAAGTCATATTGCTGAATGCATTGCGTGGTATGTTGTAGACATCTCCATCAATGACGATGCTGGTAATGGCATCTGCATAGTCCTTCCATACATATTCGGAGGCTTCTGATATACCCCATTCGCCGCTGATGGTCAGAACGCCGTCAGAGGTGACTTTCCAATGGGTCGGACCACCGTCCCACAGCCCTTCCGCGATAACGGTAACAAACGGTTCCGGCGGCGTGGGTTCGGGATCAGGCGTAGGTTCGGGATCAGGCGTAGGTTCGGGATTAGGCGTAGGTTCGGGTTCGGGGTCAGTAGGCTCCGGATCCGTAGGTTCAGGGTCAGTAGGCTCCGGCTCGCCGGAGGTAGGCTTTCCTGTTGAAGTGGAGGTGGACGTCGATGTCGTTTCCTTGCCGCCATCCTTGGGGGAATCGGTTTTGGGCGAGGTCATAAAGCATACCATAATCACAGCAACCAGTACGATGGCAATGGCAGTTATCCAAAAGCCGGGTTTGCGGTAGGAAAGAACGTTTTTGATGCGTTGCTTCAGACTGATTTCGCCAAAGGCTACCGGATATACGAAGAGACCGGACATACGTTTTTCGCTATTGAGGAGTGCCAGAGAATAGGATTTCCGATCTTCCAACGGCATGGAGCGAATTACCCGCTCGTCGCAGGCGGTTTCAATATCCCGACACAGAAGTGTGTAGCCCACCCATACCAGCGGATTGTACCAGTGGACGCAGACGCAAAGCAAACCTAAAAGCTTCCACCAATTGTCGCCTCTTTTGATGTGTGATTGTTCATGAGCGATGATGAGGGCTCTGTCCTGACTGCTCAGCCCCTTGGGAAGATAGATTTCCGGTCTGAAATAGCCAAGCAGAAAGGCCCCGCTGATTGCGGATGTTTCCAGCGCACCATCATCGCATTTAACAGCCTCCCGTACTTTGAATTTCAAAATGCAATAAGCGGCTGCTGCGTATAAAAGGAGAGACAGTGCCACACCCAGCCAGACAGCGGCGATGGATTGCCGATAGTCCGGATGAGAATCCGGTGTGGCGGTAGCGGTTTGCGATACGGAAATGGTGGGGCTGATGTCGGGAACGGGCGCAGGTGCTGGTTGGTAATCCGGCGTAGTGGGCAGGGGAGCGGGGGCAGTATCCGGAATATAATCGGTATCAACAGAGGGGGCAGGCGTCACCGGAGTATCGGGCTGAACGGGGGATGTAGCCACCGGCTTTGTGACTGATGTAACGGTATTAGCCTGAGGGACGTAACGGGGCTGTAAACTGAACTGGCTTTCCAGATGAAAAGGAACCAGTAATCGGATTGTAGCAAGAATCCAAAGAACACACAGAATATTCCGGGGCGCCTTGCGAAGCAGAGGACGCAGCAGTAAAAGCACAAGAATGATGATACTGCCGAATATTCCGGCGTAGAAGTAAGTAGAGAATAATTCAGTCATAGAACTCACTCCTTGTAGCTTCTGATGAGATCCTCCAATTGTTGGATATCATCGGGAGTCAACCGTTTACTGTTGGCAAAGGCGGCGATGAACGCGGGGATGGAACCTTCGAAGGTCTTGTCCATCATTTCCTCCATTTCAGCCTGCTGTACCTGTTCCTTGGAAACCAGAGTGGAAACGATGGTGTTTTCGTTTTTGAGGACACCCCGTTCGGACAGACGGCGAATGACCGTGTAGGTGGTAGGGCGGGACCAGCCAAGCTGTTCTTTGCAAAGCGCAGCCAACCGTGTGCTGTTGATGGGTTCGTTTTCCCAAAGAATCAGACAAAAACGATATTCGCTGCTAAAAATCTTTGGTACATCCATAGATAACACCTCCAAAGTAAGTTTAATGCGTTAAACCTCTAAAACTAGTTTAATGCATTAAACTAGTTTTGTCAATAAGAAAAAACAAAGATTCGCAAGTATACAGACCGACTGCTTTCAAGACGGTTGCATCCATAGGTGTGCGCCTGAAAAATACTTCTGTGCGCCCTAAATGTAAAATGGTATTGATTTTTATACGATTTGTGCTATAATGCAAAAATATACCGCAAAATGAATGAATGTAGCATTTCAGAGCCGGTATGAACAAGAAGGAGGATAATTAATGAGTAAAGAAACAATACAAATTCTGATTGCCATGGTCATTTATATGGCTGCGGTAATCGGCATCGGTTTGATTTATGCAAAGCGAGCCAATAAGAATTCCGAAGCCTATTTTCTGGGCGGACGGTCTTTGGGTCCGTGGGTCACGGCGATGAGCGCTGAGGCATCGGATATGAGCGGCTGGCTGCTGATGGGACTGCCCGGTGTAGCCTACTGGTGCGGTATAGCGGATGCGGCATGGACGGCCATCGGTCTGGCATTTGGTACATACCTGAACTGGCTGCTGGTATCCAAGCGTCTGAGACGGTACAGTGTTCGTGCCAACAATTCTATTACCCTGCCGGAGTTTTTCTCCAACCGTTTCCGCGAGAAGAGCAAGGTAATTATGATGCTGTCCGCGGCATTCATTTTGATTTTCTTCACGGTGTATGCATCCAGCTGTTTTGTTACCTGCGGCAAGCTGTTCTCCACCCTGTTTGGTGCGCCTTATGTGGTTATGATGATTGTGGGTGCGGTATTTGTGCTGCTGTACACCATTCTGGGTGGTTTCCTTGCAGAGAGCGCATCGGACTTCATGCAGGCGATTGTTATGATTGTTGCGCTGGCTGTGATTGTAATTATCAGCACAATCAATGCAGGCGGCATCGGCGAAGTGATCAGCAATGCTGACAAGATTCCCGGATTCCTGGATTTCTTCGGTCTTGCAACCCCTGTGACGGATGCGGATGGAAAACAACTGCTGGAGGCTGGAAAGCCTTTGTTCGGCGATGCCTCTGAGTACAGCTTCCTGAGTATTTGCTCCTGCCTTGCATGGGGACTGGGCTACTTCGGCATGCCTCAGGTGCTGCTGCGTTTTATGGCTATCCGTAAAGAGAGTGAACTGAAGAGCTCTCGCCGTATTGCAATGGTTTGGGTTGTGATTTCTCTGGGTGTTGCTGTGTTTATCGGCATTGTTGGACGCCAGCTGTACCCTGCACAGCACCTGACCAAGGCAGCTGCTGAAAGCATTTTTATCACCCTTGCAACCAGCTCCCTGCCTGCGATTGTTGCAGGATTTGTCATGGCTGGTATTCTGGCTGCGACCATCAGCTCTTCGGATTCCTATCTGCTGATTGCGGCCTCTGCTTTTGCGAAGAATATTTATCAGGGCGTTTGTAAGAAGAATGCTACGGATAAGCAGGTTATGTGGGTTACCCGCATTACCCTGCTGGTGCTGGCACTGATTGGCATTGTGATCGCGCTGGATGAAGATAGTGTGATTTTTGAAATCGTTTCCTTTGCATGGGCTGGTTTTGGTGCTACATTTGGCCCGCTGATGCTGTTCTCCCTGTTCTGGAAGCGAATCAACCGCGCTGGTGCGATTGCCGGTATGATTAGTGGTGGCGGTATGGTATTCCTGTGGAAGCTGGTCATCAGTCAGCTGGGCGGCGTGTTTGCGATTTATGAGCTGCTGCCTGCGTTCATTTTCTCCGCTATCTGTATTGTTGTGGTTTCTCTGCTGACCGGGAAGCCCTCCGCAGAAATCGAGGAAGATTTCGAGGCAGTTTGCAACGGAAACGTGGAAGCTGCGTAACATATTTTTAATATTTCAGGCAGGACACTCTTGCAAAAGAATGTCCTGCCTGTTTTTTTCGAATCATGACAGCGGAATCAATAATGAATCTGAAATCGGTTTGCTGTATGTAGATTCAATTGTTTTGCATAATAGACAACTTGACAGCGGGAATTAATGGATATATAATACGAAATGAACAATAATTCTCGGATGGAGGAAACAATATGCTTACAATATTCAAACGTATTCTGTCCTTGATGCTGGCGCTTTGCCTGTGTATGGCGATGCTGCCAGTTATTGCAAAGCCTGCAAGTGCTTTGACACTTGGTTATTCAGTGTCCTCTGCATATGCATCCAGTCCCTACTACACTGCTCTGTGTAATGTCACCCTGACCGGCAACCAGCGCGAGGATATTATCAACGTCGCGTTGTCTCAGGTTGGATACAGAGAAGGCGACTATGCAGGTGACTATAGTGGTGCCGATGACGGCTACTACAACAACTACACCGAATATAACTACTGGTTCAATAATTACGTCAGCAGCGGTATGCCTGTTGGCGGCAGTTGGGCGCCCTGGTGTGCCACCTTTGTATCCTGGTGCGCCAGACGGGCGGAGATTCCCACCTCCGTCATGCAGAATTCCACCGTTGCCGGCCGTGGCTCCAACGGCTTCAACGTCATGTTCTACTCCGGCTCCTCCACGCTGGCTTCCAGCAGCGACAACGACTCCCATTTTATGGGCTACAACTACGTCCCTAAGAAGGGCGACTTGTTCTTCACCAGAAGCTGGTCCCATGTAGGCCTGGTCATTTCTTCCGACGGTACTTATGTAACTACCGTCGAGGGTAACACCAACAACGACGGCAGCGCTGACGGTTTCGGCGTGTTTGTCCGTACCAGATATGTGGACGATTTGTATTTCGGCGTGCCGGACTATACCGAGGACTATGCCAGCTCTTCCTGTACTTATTATCCGGCAAGCTGCCAGATTTCCATTAAATCCAATACCCCCATCAACACCCAGCCCTGTAGCGCCAGCTCCGCTAATAATTCCGTCAACATCGGAACCGCTACCGCAGGACGGACCTACAATGCCACCGGTCTGTACCTCAACAGCTACGGAAACTACTGGTACCGTGTCGAAACAAATGATGAAATCGGCTACCTGTATGCCGGAGATACCACCTATGTCAAGCAAATCACATCGGACATCACCCTGACGGATTATGAAGGACCCGGTGCCCATATTCAAGGCAATTCCTTCACCATCAACGGTACTATTACGTCTAAGAACAACCGTCTGGAATCGGTCGCCTGTTACGTTTACTCCGGATTCAATCATGGCGATGATGCCGAAACCGGATATTCGGATTCTGTCGGAGGAACCAGATATCTGTTGGAAGACAGTGATGTGGACTTCAACGTCAAGTTTGGTTCGTTGGGGACTGGCAATCATACCTATACACTGTCTGCCACCTATATCAATTACTATGCCACCGGCAGCACAACCAAGTCCTCCAACACGGGAACGATTTTGCTTTTGAGCGAGTATTTCGTGGTTATTCCGTCCTCTGTAAGCCAATCCTCTTGCAGCCACACCTATACCACCACTACAATCGGCGCGTCGGTTTGCACAGAAGGCGGTACACAGATTAAGGCCTGCTCTACCTGTGGTCTGGTGACGGAAACCGCAGTCACCGCCGGCGGACACAAATACAGCAACTGGCAGACTGTTTCTTATGCCACCTGTACCACTGCCGGCAGCCAGAAGCACACCTGCTCCGTCTGCGGCAGAGTAGAAACCCAGTCCATCCCTGCCACCGGTCACAGCTACTCTGCAACGGTGTCCGCTGCTACCTGCACACAGTATGCCACCTATTCCTTCACCTGTGGCAGATGTGGCGACTACTATCAGCGTAGTGCCTACGAATTAACCACCGGCTGGATTGACTTCATTCCCAGCGGAATGGATCCGAACCTGTTTACGACCCAGATTCAGTACCGCTACTCCGACTACCAAACCACCACCTCTACCTCCAGCTCTCTGCCCGGCTATACCCAGACAGGCAGCCAGTGGACGCAGGGTGGCACCACCAGCATCAAGTATGTTCCCAGTTGGCCTGCCGGTTTTTCCACTTCCCACAACCTATACTCCCAGTACAATAAGGCCGGTTCCAAGGTTACCACCTCCGAATCCGACACCGCCAAAATCGTTGTGGAGTCCGACTCCTGCTGCGGTTACCTGTACTACCACTGGTGCTATGCTGATTCCTATTACTCCTCTGCCACCAGTTCCGGCAGCTACACCACCTTCCACGCCTACTACGATACCACCAATCCCAACGACTACACCTGCGATACCAGCGACATGAGCTATAAGACCTCCAGCTCCAACTGCTCCAATTCCAACTGGTGGTTTGTTACTGAGGTCTATCAGCAGGATTACACCAAATATCAGAATCAGTACACCTACGAGCGTTGGACCGACTTCTCTAGTTGGAGTCCCAATCCCGTTACCGCCAGCAGTACCCGCAAGGTGGAAACCAGAACCGTATACCAGCTGAAAAACGCCCAACTGGCTGCTCACAACTACGTCAACGGCGTTTGCTCTGTCTGCGGCACATCCAATTCCGGTACCGGTACCCAGAATTCCGATTATTACCTGTTCGGCTTCATCAACGGCGCCAACTACGGCTGTGAGGAAGATCAGGCCAATCTGGGCAGCTATAAGTTTGTAAACGGCAAGCTGACGGTCACCTTCAACTCCGACAGCTATGTGGCAGTCAAGAGCGGCAACAACACAAACTGGTACATGACCAACGGCTGGCTGGGAACTACAACCACCACAGCTACCCTCTATCCCACTCAGAATCTGTCCACCCCTGATAAGCTCTACGTCCCCGGCGGACAGACCATTACCTTCACCCTGAAGGTTAATTCCGACAATACTCTGACCCTGAGCTATACCACATCTCAGGCAGCGGTAGTGCCGACCCTGACCCCCAAGTATCCCACTTTGGCTTTCAGAGATGAAATCCAGTACAATATTTACTATACTGTGGATAATACTGCTGACATCGTGGAGATGGGTCTGGCTATATTCCCTTACCGCAATACTAGTGGAACCGTAGCGAATGCGTTGGAGATTATCCCCGACTACATAGCAAACAGCGATGGTACCTACACAGTCAGCACCTACGGAATCCCCGCAAAGGAGCTGGGCGATACCATGTATTTCAAAGTCTACGCCAGACTGTCTGATGGTTCCTTCGCCTACTCTGACATTGTGGGTTACAATGCAGTTATCTATGCCAGAACTGTGCTTAACAGTGCCAGCAGTAGCACCAAAGCGAAGGCCCTGATGGTAGCTATGCTGAATTACGGTGCTGCCGCACAGGCTCATTTCGACTACAAAACCGACAGCCTGATGAATAGCTCCCTGACGGCCGCTGAACAGGCATTGGTCAAGGCGTATGAATCCGGTATGGTGACACCTGTGGAAGCGGCCAGCAGTGCTAAGGCCGGTCACTTTGTGATGAATAAAACCGCCTTCACCAATTTCTATCCCAGTGTGTCTTTTGCAGGTGCGTTTGCAATCAATTACTATATTGCTAACGGCTTAACTCCGGATAATGGCATTACCTTCTGCTATTGGGATGCGGAGACTTATGCCTCTGTGGATAAGTTGACCACTTCCAATGCTACGGGTATTATGTCTATGGTTCATGATGGAAACAACTGGTGCGCCACAGTGGAAGGCATTTCCGCCAAAGATATCGATAAGACTATTTATGTGGCTGCCGTCTACCGGTCCGGCGGCACGGTATATACCACCAGTGTAATCGCCTACAGTCTCGGTAAGTATTGTCAGACCATTGCCGCCAAAGGCAATGATGTTGGTGTCGCCACCGCGGTTTATGGCTACTATGCCAAGGCCTATTTTGCGTAAAGATAGAGGAAACTGCATGAAGGTTTTAGTCAGCGCATGCTTATTGGGACGAAACTGTAAGTACAACGGTGGAAACAACTACGATGAGCGAATTGCGAATTATCTGAAGGGCAAGGAGGTCATTGAGGTCTGTCCTGAGGTACTTGCCGGTCTGGGCATACCCCGAACACCCATTGAAATTGTAAGTGGGATTCTGCGTGACAGGAATGGAAACAGTGTGGATGTAGCGCTCCGTGATGCGGTTCGTATTATTCTGGAGCAAATTCACGCAGAGGACATAGAATGTGCCATCCTGAAATCCAGAAGTCCAACCTGCGGCGTTCGTCAAGTGTATGACGGCACTTTTTCCGGTACGCTCATTGATGGCTCCGGCGTGTTGGCACAGGCGTTAAAGGATGCCGGCTACAGAGTCATTGATGCTGAGGAATTATAAAAAAAGATGGCTGCCATTTGCGCAGCCATCTTTTTATTTATATAAAGAATACCACCGGCTCTGCCGGTGCGTGCAAAAAAGTTCTACTTATGCGTAGAAAAAGAAAACCTCCAATGCTAGAGTTGTAAGTAGGTTCGCCAACCGCTTACAACAAAGAACAATGGAGGTTATCCTAATGGACATGATAATTATAGCACGATTTCCGAATGATAGACAATAAGCTATTTCAATAGCAGCGGAGCATTTCGTGCAAAAGGAAGATATTCGATGCACCTTAAGGTGCGGCTGGTAATATGCCCTTCTAGGGCTTAATCAAGCCACCGGCTTCGCCGGTGGTTATGACT
>JAZSEN010000121.1:0-28459 GCA_045531675.1 Faecousia sp. | reverse complement strand
CCTTTCAGATGGGCGCTGGCGCTGAGAACCGTGGGGCCGGACACGCCGAAATGTGTGAACAGCAGCTCACCAAAGTCCGTAAACATAGTCTTTCCTTTGGCGTCCAACAGCTTGACAGACACATTCCGCAGACTCAAGCCTTGCATCCTGGCGCAATCATCATCGCCCTCCAACGGCACAAGGGAGCCTTCCAACGCAGTAATGGTATGCCCCAGTTTCTTTGCCATTTCGTAGCCATCTCCGGTAGAACCGGTGCTGGGATAAGACAATCCTCCGGTAGCGAGGATAACCGCGGAAGCATTGTAGTACTCCTTCCCTGCTGTCACGCCGGAGACCTTTCCATCGTCGGTAAGAATCTCCGCGACACGGGCGGTTTTTACCGTCACGCCACTGCGGCGAAGCGTTCTCTGGAGGGCATCCAACACAGTCTGGCTTTTATCGCTGATTGGAAACACACGGTTACCACGTTCGGTTTTCAAAGGGCAGCCATTATCCTCAAAAAAACTCTTTATCTTCTCCGGCGGACAGGCCGACATAGCACTGAACAGGAAACGTCCGTTACGGGGCACATTTTGCAGGACTTCCCTCGGGTCGCAGTCATTTGTCACATTACAGCGCCCCTTGCCGGTAATCAGCAATTTCTTTCCAAGGCGGTCATTCCGCTCCAGCAGCAAAACCTGCTTTCCCTGCTGCGCTGCGGTGATGGCAGCAAACATTCCTGCCGGTCCACCACCGATTACGATAACATCCCAGCTCATTGTGTTTTCCCCCGTTTCTCGTAAACGTGGTAGTCCTCCCAGATATGTTCCAACGCATCCAGCCGCCGTGCCAGTTCCACACTCCGACGGGCGGTAACCCCAACAATCAGGGCATTGACCACACTCAAGGGCGCTACCAGACTGTCCACCAGAGAAACCATATCACTCTTGGCAAGCAGGACATGGTTACAAACCTGCGCCAACGGCGATTCTCTGGAGTCCGTCAGACCGATGACCGTTGCGCCAGCATCGGCGCAATACTGGGCTCCCTTGACCACGGTGGTGGAATATCGGGGAAAACTGAAGGCAATCACCGCGTCATCGGCGTTGACGCCTACGATTTGCTCAAACATCTCGCTGGCACCGGACGCGGTGACGATGTACACATTATCTGACAGATACCGCAGATAATATCCCAGAAAGTTTGCCAGCGGTGCGGCGGACCGAACACCCAGAATATAAACCCGCTTTGCTGCTACGATGGCATCCACCGCTTTACCAAAGTCCTCACGACTGAGCGTTTCTTCCGTTCGACGAAGCTTTTCTATGTCGGATTGAAGGACCATGGACACAATATCCTGATTGCCAATCCGGTCACTGGCTACCTCCAGCCGCTGCACAGAGGTCAGTCGGTTCAGCACCATTTCCTGCATCGCCTTCTGCATAGCAGGATAGCCGTCAAAGCCAAGGCTGACCGCAAAACGAACCACCGTGGATTCGGAAACCCCAACGGTACTGCCCAGTCGGGCAGCGGTCATGAAGGCGGCCTTATTGTATTCCTCTATAATGTACTGAGCAATCCGCCGCTGTCCTTTTGAATAGGACGCAAGCTCGGATTGCAGCTTGGAGATGATGTCATTTTCCATAATTCCACTCCCCTTCTGTTTGGTTCATCATAACAGAAGACCTGCACTTTTGCAAGTACAGGTCTTGGAAGTTGCAAATTTATTTTTTAAGGAGCGCTACTTCCTCCGTTGTCAGGTAACGCCATGCACCTTTTTTCAAATCATTAAGCGCAATGGGTCCCTCAGCGATACGGCGCAGTCGGGTGACATGCAAGCCGGCCGCCTGACACATCCGCCGAACTTGGCGATTCCGCCCCTCATGGATGGTAATATGCAGTCTGGCAGACGACCCATGAACGCTTAGCAGTTTTACCTTCGGCGGCTTGATAGTATAGCCGTCCAGTGTAATGGGGCGCTCCAATTTCACCTCCGCACCGGTTTGAAAGCCCGTTACCCAAACCTCATAGGTCTTATCCACCTCTGCTTTGGGATGCATCAGATGGTTTGCAAAGTCGCCGTCATTGGTCAGGAGCAGCAATCCCTCTGAATCCATGTCCAGCCGTCCCACCGGATAGACCCGTGTGCCGCAATCCACCAGTTGGGTAACGTTGGCTCTGCACTTCTCGTCGGAAAGGGTGGTCACAAACCCTCTGGGCTTGTGGAGCATAATGTACACATATTCACCGCCGGAGGGGAGCAGTCTCCCATCCAGCATAATCTCATCCAAATCCGGGTCTGCGGACTGTCCCAACATGGCGGTCAACCCGTTGACCGTCACCCGTCCGGCAGTTATCAGCTCTTCCGCCTTCCGGCGGGAGCAAATGCCCCGTGATGCAAGAATCTTTTGCAAGCGTTCCGTCATTACTTTCCTCCGAACCAGTCCTGCCAGAAATGTTTCTTCTGCGGAACGGACTGCTCTACTGTCTTTTCATAGGTCACCGGCACCTTGCCGACCACCTTATCCCCTATCAGCACATACGCAAATCCAGCCTCTTTACCGCGAACCACAGGCGCATAGGCAAACCCCGGTCCTGACAAGACAATCCGGGGCGTTTCGTCCTCACGCAAGGCGTAGGAAAATTCCTCAGCTGCCCGAACGGACACCCTTGGTTCTTTGCCGCTGAACAGCTCCACAGTACCCAGAGTCTGCCCTGATTCGATGATTTTTACGGCATGATATTGGGAGAAGCCGTCCTCATACAGTGCGGCGTGGTCTGCCCAATCGTTACCGTCATCAATGGTCACAGCCACCAGCCGCCTTCCTTGACGAACAGCGCTGGACACCAATATCCGTCCTGCCGCCTTGGTAAAGCCGGTTTTGACGCCGTCCGCACCCTCCACCTGCCACAATAGTTTATTATGGTTTTTCAGAAATCGCTGACCGACCGTAACGGTCTTAGTAGAAACCGTCTTAGCGAAAATGGGGTTTTCCATGGCGCAGGATGTCAAAATCGCAAGATCTCGCGCAGTGGAGTAATGGTCAGGCGCGTCCAGTCCGTTAGGATTGACAAAGTGACTGGATGTCATGCCTAGACTACGGGCTTTATCATTCATTAACTGGGCAAAGCCCTCTATCGTACCACCGCACCATATGGCAAGCGCAACGGCGGCATCGTTACCGCTGTGGAGCATCATGCCGTAGAGCAGCTCCTGTACCGTCAGGATTTCTCCTTCCTTCAGGTACATGGAAGATCCTTCGATGCCTACGGCTTCCTTCGGTATTTTTACCCTGTCCAGCACATTACATTGCTCGCAAACCACCAGCGCCGTCATAATTTTCGTGGTGCTGGCAATCAGGGAGCGACTATCTGCATCCTTTTCATACAACACCCGCCCGGTACTGGCATCCACAAGTATGGCCTTCCGCGCGGACATCGCCTGCGCCGGACAGGGATAAAGCAGGACGGCAGCCAGCAAGGCAGCCGCCGTCCGCAGTAACGCTTTCTTCATCTTTCCTCACCCGGCCATAGTATCTGCCGGCAATAGAAAGATTATTCGCCCTTCTTCTCCGTTCTGGAATCGATGAATGCAGCAATTTTATCCAGCACATCGGGCACCATTTCCACCACACGGTCGGCAGTGGTATTGGCGGGCTCCGCAACGGGCAGCATGCGTACATTGCCGTCCTTGACAATCAGGAACGCCACGGGAGTGACCTTCACTCCGGCGCCGGCACCGCCACCAAAGGGATTCTCCTGCTTATTGACATTCTTGGACACAAAATCCGAGCCACCGCCGCCAAAGCCAATGCTGATTTTGGAAATGGGAATGATTGTCACGCCATCGGCTGTGGTAACAGGACTGCCCACAACCGTATTGGCATCCACCATTTCGCGGATTTTGCCAATGGTGTTTTCAAGCATGTTCGGAAGTGTTTTGCTCATTTTGAAGCACCGCCTTTTCTCAATTTCATAATTTTCAGTAGTTCCAGCAGACCCGGGATTCCATGGCGCACGACCAGTGCCAGAAGTCTGCCCAGTGTTATTGTGATGTCCAGTCGGGCAAGGACTGTGGTTTCGCTGACGGTGAAGTCACATTCCACTTCCACGTTTCGCTTTTTGATAACGAACGCCCGCTCCAGCAAGGGAAACAAATTCCCCAGCGCTGCCCACGCTTTTCCGTAATTCAAGACCAAATCACAGGGGTCATCCCCTGCCATAATCAGCTTCAGCTCCAGACGATTGATGCGAAGCTTACGACGAAAGTCACCCAACAGGTCCAGCGCAATCTTGACCAGCGGCAGAAAGTCCAGCAGACTTCCGCCCTTTTCTTTCTTATCTTTCGGAGAAGCTTTTTGTTGTTTTTGTGACCCTTTATTCTTTTTTTCCTTCTTGGGCTTGGTTTTTTTCTCCTTTTCCTTCCGAGGAAACACCGTGATTCTCAATGGTCCGGCGATGATGCGAACCAATGGACCGTCAGCATTGTATTTGACCAGAACGCCGAGCGGTAATATGGCAAGCAAAAACAGTATCGCCAGCGCAATCAGCCAGCCGGTCATTGCTGCTCCTCCTCCGCCACAGGCGCGGCTTCCTCGACGATGGGCTCACCCAGTGCAACCTTTTCGATGGGTGGGAGCTCCTCCAGCGAGGATAAACCAAAGGTTCGAAGAAAGTCCGGCGTGGTCCGGTATTGAATGGGACGACCGGGAACGTTAAGCCGTCCGGCTTCCTCAATCAGCTTTTTATTCAGCAGGGCGGATACGGAATAGGAACTGTCCACGCCCCGAATCTGCTCTACAACCGCCTTGGTAGCAGGCTGGTAATATGCGATGATGGTCAGCGCTTCCAACTGAGCAGAAGAAAGCTTGGGAGGCTTACGGGTCTCCAAAGCCTTGGTGACGTAGTCTGCCATCTCACCGGAGGATACCATCTGGTAGCCCTTATCCAGCTTCAGAATACGGATACCACGGCGCTCAAAGGAGTAGGTATCTGCCAATGCGTCTGCAGCAATGGTGATATCTTTAGGGTCTGCTTCCAGTGCCATGGACAGCCGGCTGATTTCCACACGCTCTCCGGCAGCAAACAAGATGGCTTCGATGGCGCGCTGTAATTCAGTTTGTTCCATCAGCCCACCTCCTCAGCTCGTTTCGTATCCAGCAGCCGGACATTGGGATCCTCACCGCTGATATCATCTTCTAATGTAACCGTATTGGTCTTGCACAAATCCAACACCGCCAGAAACGTGGCGACAATTTCCGAACGGCTACGGTTGCCACGGAAGAGATTCTTCAATCGCTCGATGCCACGCAGCAGCAACTGCCGCAAAACCTCGCCCGCCTTGCGGGATACGGGATAAGGCTCCTTACCAACGATGCCCATGAAATTGGCAGTAGGCGGTGGCAAAGCCCGCTGGTTACGTTCGGCAATGCCATCCAGCGCACGGAGCAAATCAATTGGCTCATGCTTGTAACGGTAGCCCTTTTCGCGGCGAAGCGGTTCCGGTTCTTTTGTGAACAGGCATCTGCCGATTTCGTTGCGAGGTTCAAGCTGACCGATAGCCACACGAATCTGATCCATGGCTTCCTTGCGCTGACGCTCCACCAGACTCTGGCGCAACAGGTCCAGTTCGCTTTCTGCCTCTGCCTGCTCCGCGGCAGACAAAAGCATCTTAGTCTTAATCAGCATCAGGTGGGATGCCATGGTGATGAATTCACTGGCAATCTCCATATCCAACCGTTTCATCTCATCCAGATAGGCAAGATACTGCTCCAGAATGGCAGTAATGGACACGTCCTGAATCTCTATTTTGTTTTTACTCAGCAGGGTGAAAATAACGTCGAGAGGTCCCTCGAAGTCCTCCATCTCCTCGCTGCGGGTCCTGACGATGCCCTCCAGACGAAATTGCGGCTCCAATCTAATGTCTCCTTGCATACAATGCTCGATTATGACATTATTATATCACCGTTTCAAGATTTATGCAAGATATTTTACAAGCAACAATGCCGGCTCTGTACATTCTCAGAGCCGGCATTTGTCATTTAGTTGGAGGGTTTTACTGCGTAATAGGTTCTGGCGGTCTCTTCAAGGATGTCTGAAGGAGCATAAGCATTGCCTTCGGCATCGTACCAGTTGCCGTCCCAGCCTTCCACGTCAGTGGCAGAAATCATCTTAAACACAAGGTTTCCGGTGGCACTTCCGTCTCCGTCAAAGCTGAAGTAGGGGCCAAAGGTAATCTTTTCCAGACTTGTGCAGCCGTTGAGGAACTCCTGCAGAATCAGATTTTTGCCATTTACCTGACTCTTGAAACTCACATTGGAGCTGCGAGTGTCGAAGCCGGACAAATCCAGTACTTTCAGAGACTTACAGCCGTCGAACATTTCCTCAAAGGTCTGACCCTTGGCGGTATTCCAGTTTTCCAGACCAATGATGGTTTCCAGCGAGCTGCAACTTTCAAACATCTGGCAGAACTCGGTGACGTTGGACACGTTGAAGGTGGACATATCCACACTCTTCAACGCCCAGCAGTCGTTGAACATGCCGTCCACGGACCACAGTACGTCAGTTTCCCAATCGCCGAAGTTGACAGACACCAATTTGTTGCAATCGGTGAACATGTGGTACATATTGCCCAAATTGGGAACATTCCACTTGCTCAAATCCAAGGAGGTAATATTGCTGCAGCCGTAGAACATGTAGGCCGTGCTGGTGCAGCTGACGGGATTCCAGTTGGTTACATCGATTTCGGTGAGCTTCATGGCAGCACCGTCACCGCTGAACATGGAGTTAAACTCCAAAACATTGGACACATCCCAGTTACCGATATCCAGATTCGTCAGGTTGGTACAGCCACGGAAGGTACCTCTGAAATACTGCACACTACCGGTATCCCACTCAGACAAATCCAGAGAGGTCAATCCTTTACAGGCGGTGAACATCTGTCCCATATCTGTAACCTTGGAGGTATCCCAGCCCTCAATACCGGGAATTGCGGTCAGCAGCTTACAGCCATAGAAGACGTTGTTCATAGCAGTAACTTTGGAGGTGTCCCAGTTGGTCACGTCCAGCTTACTCAATCCATCGGCTCCGGAGAACAGAGCGCGAATTGTGGTCACATTGGAGGTGTCCCAGTTGTCCATAGCAGGTGCGCTCAACGCCTTGCAGTTGGCAAAAGAAGCAAACAGAGAGGTTACCTTGGAGGTATCCCACCGGCTCAGGTCGATGTCACTCAGCACGGTGCAACCCATGAACATCATGGTCATGTCCTCTGTGCGGCTGACGTTCAGGTTGGAGGTGTCCACACTGACCAGCTTGCTCATGCCGTTGAACAGGTCGGCAGAGTTGACGGGGGTGTAGATATCGTCGTTGGCAAGGAAATAGATATCGTAGTTGGAGCCGTTAGGAACGTAGTAGGCATAGACAGGCACATCCTGCTCCACATCTACCAGAACTCCGTCCAGACCGGCAACCTTCTCGGCAAATTTGTCAGGGGTGCCGAAAATGACATTAGATACTTTGGTGGTAATCTTGGTGCTGCCGCCCTCGTAGTAATGCAGCGCCTTACTCATGCTGATGCCATTGGTGGGGTTGTCATTCTCAAAGGGGTACTTGGGAGGAACGGCGCCAAAGGCCTCGTTCAGAGCGGTATCGGCATCGGTAAAGCCTGCCACCTGTACCGCCTGAGACTGTACCAGAACCTGATAGGTGTCGCCAAAGCCGGCAACATCTGCATTGGTCACGGAGGAGTCCAGCGCAATCTGGGACAGACTGATTTCGGTCAGCTTGCCGGGCTCCAGCACCTTGTTATAAGTAGCGGTGGCAACAAAGTAGCTGCCCTCACCGATGGTAATGGGGGTTTCTACCCAGCTCCATGCCCAATCGGTTTCGTTCAGGTTCAGATGAACATCGTTGAGGTAGTCGGTCAGGTTGGTGTAGCTGCCAGCCTCAAAAGCAAAGACAGTACGGACATAGGCATCCCAATCGCCCTTATTCTTGACGAACACCATCTTGTCCACTTCGTTGTTGATTTTTTCGGGATTCCAGATGCCGGAGGTGTAACCATCCTTGCCAATCTGTTCCCAATCCACATAGGTATCACCGGGCTTATAGTCGAAACCATCCTCGGTAACAGCGGGATACAGGGGCTTGTTGTCGTGGAATTCCTGAACCTTTGCGTCATCGTCCTTAGATTCCACATCCACACGTTCGTACTCCAGCTGGTCAATCTTCACCTGACCCACGGTCATGACGTTTACATCTTCGTCGGTGTCTGTCAGGTAAGCGAGAGTTCCGCCAATGGAGATTGCTGCAGTCATCGAAATGGCCAACAGCCATGACAATATCTTTTTCATCGTGTTCTTCCTTTCGCAGAATATTATTTTACCCAATTATTATACATGCATTTGATTAATATAGCAATAGTTTTTATAAAAAATATCATACTAAAAAAGTATTTTCAAAGGGGGCCTCCAAACAGAGGTCCCCTTGAAATGCCTATTTGCGATAGAAGCTATTGCCGCCGATAAACTCACGGACAAGGCTGGTGGGCGGTATTTCATCATCCACATCCGCCTCAAGGACAAAATTCAGGATTTTGACCACGGAACGAACCTCGTCATACCACGGATCCTCCGGTCCTACTGCCGTCAGCAAAGGATAGATGTGCCGCTTCAGCACTGCCAACTCATAGAGTGTGGAGCTGTTGAAAATTAAATCCGCATTTTCCTGGAATGGGAAAATCCACCGCTTTTCACCACGTCGGACGGAATCCCACATACCCATGGTGTGCTGAACCGACGCACCACGGCTTTCGTAGTCACGGACGATGCGCCGCAACAGTCGCAGGTAACTGGTGGGAATCCGGTTATGGTCATCCAGATTCAAGGGCAGCAACGGACTGACATAGAGCCGGAACACCAGATCATGGGCGATTCCCTCCGGATGCAGCGCCGGATTCAGGGCATGAAGTCCTTCCACGATGATGACCGAATCCTCATGAAGCCGCAGGTGCTTGCCGGACCATTGCCGGCGGCCAATCTTGAAATTGAAATGGGGAAGCTCCACCTCCTGCCCTTGCAGAAGCAGTCCTATCTGCTCCTTGAACAGCTCGGTGTCGATGGTGTTCAGATGCTCCAAATCCAGCTTTCCGTCAGGACCGGGTGCAATTTTGTCACGGTCCAGATAGTAATCGTCCAGACTCATGAGAATGGGCTTTTTGCCATGGACACGCAGCTGGGTGGCAAGCCGGTTGGCAGATGTGGTTTTGCCGGAGGAGCTGGGTCCTGCCAGCATGACCGCCCGCGCACCACGCTGGCAAACCATATCCGCTACCTGAGAATAGCGCTTTTCGTGGAGCGCTTCGTTAACACGAATCAGCTCACGGATTCGTCCGCTTTCCACAAGTCCGTTCAAATCCGCTACGGTTTCACATTCCATCAGCTCACCCCAGCGCTCTCCCTCATTGAACACACTGAGGAAGTGGGGCATATGCTCATAAGTACCAACCTGATCCGGATTCTGATCATCAGGGAACAGAAACAGGAAGCCACCCTCGGCAGGACGAACATCCCACACACGCACAAAGCCGGTGGTGGGTGCCATCTCGCCATAGTAGTAATCACGGAAGCCGTCGTAGGTATACTCGTCGAACCATTCCACCGTGCGCCATTGCAGCAAGCGTGCCTTATCCTCATCGCCGCGGTTCTTGAAATAATCGATTGCGTCGGCGGTAGTCACTCTGCGGCGCAGCAGAGGAATATCATCCGCCACGATGGTGGCGATTTCAGCCTTCAGCCGTTCCGCGGAGAAGTCTTTCGCCCCCGTCACACGGATGTACAGACCCGGTCCAAGGGTACAGGTCATCTTGGACTTCGCCTCTGGCCACAACCGGTGCAGCGCCAGAAAAATCACAAACTGCGCCGTCCGGACATAGGCATCCTTACCGGCAGGGTCGCTATAACGAACCAGTTTGATATCACCTCCGGATTCCGCCATGGCGCTTCGGGTGTTGAGCGTTTCTCCGACTGCGTCTTTTTCACGGACGGGGATATAATTCAATGTAAAAACCTCACCGGCGATTCGTGCCGCCAGAGGGTCGGCGGACAGCTTGCCTGTCACAAGCCCCTGCTGCCGAACCATATCCAGCAGCGACTGACCCGGCATAGGGGTCAGTTCTATTCCATCAATCCTTAATTTCATTTTGTTCTCCTCTCTGTTCCGCCTGGCGTTTCATGCGCACAAGCTGGAACGCGTTAATAATCATCAGTCCGGTGTTTAAAAACACCACCGGCCAGGTACCGTGGATGGCAGAATAAATGACGCTGATCAAAGAACCGGTCATATTGACAATCCGCAGCTTGACCACAGAGGTCATCATCATGGACACCAGAATCAGCACTGTTCCAATATATCCGAAAATTTCAAGCATTATGTCCATATCCATTCCTCCAAAATATAAAAAGTCGACTACCGGATGATTCGGTAGTCGACCATTTACGGTGGTTCGTAGAAACGCTTACCCCTATTGCAAGCTTATACCCTCTCTTTCATCTTAGTGTATAATACCATATTCACCAAAAATAATCAAGGGGTAGTTCGCTTTTTTGTGCAATTTATTCCTTGCCGATAGACATGATATCGTAGGGCGTGGTCTGGTAAACGAAATAATTAAGCCAGTTGGAAAACAGCAGGTTGGCACTGCTGCGCCAGCGAACCACAGGCTCCTTCGTATCGTCATCGTTGGGAAAATAATTCTCCGGCACCCGGATGGGCAGACCTTGGTTTTTGTCCCGGTCATACTCCGCCTTCAGAGTCAGAGGATCATACTCCGAATGTCCGGTAATGAAAATCTGCCGGCCTTCCTTGCTGGTCACGGCATAGATGCCTGCCTTTTCCGAGGACGCAAGAATCTTCAGCTCCGGCACCGCCTCGATATCCTCCCGAAGAACGGTGGTATGGCGGGAATGGGGTACCCAGAAGGTATCGTCAAAGCCACGCATCAAAATGGACCGCTTATAGTCCGCCTGATGTTCAAACACACCAAACATTTTCTCCGGCAGCTTGTGCTTTTGGATGCCATAGTGGTAGTACAGTCCAGCCTGTGCGCCCCAGCAAATATGCAAGGTGCTGTGAACATTGGTCTTGGACCACTCCATGATTTCAGTCAGCTCCTGCCAGTAGTCCACATCCTCAAACTCCATCAGCTCCACCGGAGCGCCGGTAATCACCATACCGTCAAACTTGCGGTGCTTCAGCTCGTCGAAGGTCTTATAAAAACTGAGCAGATGCTCCTGAGAAACGTTCTTCGCCTTATAGGAAGATGTGTGCATCAGCTCCAGCCGAACCTGCAAAGGGGTATTGCCCAGCAGACGGGAAAACTGAGTCTCGGTGGCAATTTTGGTGGGCATCAGGTTCAGCAGCACAATCTCCAGAGGACGAATGTCCTGTGTGACGGCTCTGTGCTGCGTCATGACAAAAATATTCTCCTGCTGCAAAATGCCCGCTGCAGGCAAATCATTGGGAATCTGAATGGGCAAGGCTTTGTCCTCCAAGTGTTACTTTGGAAGTATTCTACCCCAGAATTCCAACTTTGTCAATCAGTCTGATAGGGTTCAAGGCTGGTTCCAGGGTAATAATGGGCAAGAATGGCGGCATATTCGCTGCCACTGACCGCCATAGACTCGGCACCGTACTGGCTCATGCCCACACGATGGCCAAAGCCCTGGGTGGTGAAGGTGATTTTGTCTGCGGTTGCTGTGACAGTAAACACCGTAGAGCGCAATCCCAGAAGGCTTCGCAGCTTGACACCGGAGTAGCTCTTGCCGCCAATCTCCAGCTTGTCCACGCCACCACCGGCAGTATAGGTAGTTTTGCCAAACCAGCCGGTGGGCTTTCCGGACAGTCGCACGCCCAACATTCCCTGAAACTCCTTGGGCTTAAAGGTGATGCTTTGGGACAGGGTATCGTCCGGACTGGATACCGGAACAAGGTAAGGAATCGATGATCCCCAAACCGCACAGGCATCCTCCGTCGATCCGCCGGCACTGGCAAAATAGGTGGCGCTGATCAGCTCACCATCATAACGAAGTACCTGCCCGTGAGTCTGTCGCACTGCATCAAACAGCCGGTCTATCCGCTCCTGCTTTCCGCCCTCTGCCAGATAATTCTCCGGTTCCCGATAGGCTTGACAGCAGCGATAATCGGTACATACCGCACCATTATGCTTGTCCCCACGCTCCACACGACGCAATGTGTAGGTGCGGGTCGCCACCGCCTGTGCCTTCAAGGCTTCCACATCAAAGTTCGCCGGCATCTCTCCCAGCACCACCCGACTGACGTACTCCTCCAGCTCCATGACCCGCAGCATGCCATCGGGCATCACAACCGGAATGTACAGCGATTCCTCCAACCGGACTTCCTCTTGTTGAGTGGTTTCAGGTGGATATGGCTGGACCTCCACATTCCGCTCCGCCAGCGACAGCAACAGCCCTGGCAGTGCCAGACCCATCGCAATGGATTGCAGTACCTGTTTCCATAGTAAATTCATTTTTCTTCTCCTTTCGTTTCCATATTCTGCTGACAGCTACTTCTTGACAGGACCTGCACACATCGGTATAATAAATTTGATTACCCGAAACGGAGCAGGCTATGAAAAGATTTATTAAAGTCATCGTCCCCATCCTGCTGTCTGTGGCAATTATAGCCAGTATTGGATGGTATTTATTCGAATACGATACAAAATTTACAAGAGATCAGTTGGTCGGGCTGGCACGAACGTTCGAAGCTGACGGCAATGCTGCCGCTGCAATCCAACTGTACAACCTGGCTTACAAACATTCTGACGGCGATCAGAACGTTGCGCTGGAACTGGCAGAATTATTCCGCGATTCCGGCAACTACACCAAGGCCGAGTATACCCTGTCCAACGCCATTGCTGACGGCGGCGGACTGGATCTTTACATGGCTCTGTGCCGCATTTTTGTAGAACAGGATAAAATTCTGGACGCCGTCCACATGCTGGACAATGTGTCCGACCCCGTTATCAAAGCCCAGCTGGAATCCATGCGCCCCAAGCCGCCTGTGGTCGTACCTGACGAAGGACGTTACAACGATTACATCAACGTTTCCTTCCAGCCCGCTTCCGGCACCATTTACGCCACCTTCAACGGCGGCTACCCCTCCATAGAAAACGGTCCTTTCACCCAGCCTGTGACACTCACCGCCGGCGAGACCACCGTTCGTGCGGTCATCGTTGAAGAGAACGGGTTGGTCAGCCCCCTCAAAACCTTCAACTACACCGTTGCCGGTGTGGTCGAGCCGGTTACTCTCACTGACAGCGCAATCGACCGTACCGTTCGACAGCTGTTGCAAGTCGACGAAGATCATATCATCTACTCCAATGAGTTGTGGAAAATCACCGCGTTGGTTGTGCCCTCCGATGCGAAATCTCTCGCCGATTTGATATGGATGCCCTTCCTGGAGCAGTTGGCCATCAAAGAAAGCACAATATCGGATTTGGCTCCCCTTGCCGGTCTGTCTAATTTGGAGGAACTGATTATCACCGGAACAACCGTGTCCTCCTCTGATTTGGCATACATCGCCGGTCTGCCCGAATTGACCAGCCTGACCCTGTCCGGATGCAATCTCTCCAGTATCTCGGAGATTTCCGCCGCTTCCGGTTTGACCTATCTGGATTTAAGTTCCAATACCATCGGCAACATTCTCCCTCTGTCCGGTATGAAAAAGCTGGAATATGTAGACGTCAGCCGAAATGCCTTGACATCTCTGGCTGTCTTTAGCAATATGCAAGACCTTGCGGAGCTGTATGCTTCCTACAATTCCATCCCCTCCGCGACTGATTTGTCCAACTGTCCCAAACTCGCTATTTTGGACCTAACCGGCAACCAGCTCACCGACCTCAAAGGTATTGAAAACCTGACCGCCCTGAGAGGCTTTTACGTTGCCTTCAACCAGTTGACGGATATTTCCGGATTGGAAAAAAATGTGCTGATTGGAGATTTGGATATTTCCAACAATCAAATCACCGACATCACAGCCTTGTCTACCCTGGATCAGTTGCGTAATTTCAACTTCTCTCACAATAAAATCACCAAGCTACCCGACTTCTCTCAAAGCTGTCCGCTGGTGTCCATTAAGGGGTCGTCCAATCAGCTGGCTTCTCTTGAACAGCTGAGAGGTCTTCGTGCCCTGAATTTTGTAACTATGGATCAGAATCCGGGACTGACCTCTGTGGAACCGCTGGTAGAATGCTACCTGCTGGTGGAAGTCAGTCTCTATGGCACCAATGTCACCGATGCGCGCCTTTTGACCGAACCAATCGACGGGAAGGACCGGAACATTACCGTGTTCTATGCACCCATTCCCGTGAACTGAATTTCCGGAACTGCCACATCCTATGCGGCAGTTCCCTTCTTTTATGCCATCGGTGATGGATATTATCGCGGCTTTCTTGACAGGTATGATATGATAAAAATATCTTACGATTCAGGTGGAATACCAATGCGTATCAAAGCTTTCTTTCTGGTTTTTCTGCTGCTGGCTACCATGCTCTGCGGCTGCAGTCGGGAACCGGAGGCGCAGGTGGCGGCGACCACCCTGCCCGTTTATCAATTCACCCTCCGGCTCTGCGAAGGCACCGGCATCACCGTTACACGACTGGTGACGGAAAGTGTGTCCTGTCTGCACGATTATTCCCTGAATGTCTCTCAGGTCCGTGCCGCTGAGTCTGCGGAGGTTATCGTTCAGTCCGGTATGGGACTGGAGGATTTCATGGGGGATATTCTTTCCAACGCCAACACCGTTATCGACAGCTCCACGGGTATCGAACCTGTCCACTGTCACGAAGAACACGGTCACGAGGGGCATCACCATGAGCAAGACCCCCACATCTGGCTTGCGCCCAAACAGGCGAAGATTATGGCAAACAACATCTGTGACGGACTATGCCGGAAATACCCTGCCCACACGGACACCTTCCGCAGCAATCTGGCAGGATTGCTGGCGGATCTGGATGCTCTTCAGTCATATGCCGAGCAGGTGCTGGCAGAGCTTTCCTGCAGGGATATGATTACCTTCCATGACGGCTTTGCCTATCTGGCAGAGGCTTTCGGGCTGCACATTCTCAAGGCGGTAGAGGAAGAATCCGGCAGCGAGGCATCGGCGCAGGAGCTGATTGAATTGATTGAACTGGTGGAGGAGCATGACCTGCCTGCCATCTTCACCGAGCGCAATGGCAGCACTTCCGCTGCTCAAATCATTGCCGCCGAAACCGGTGCAAAGGTCTACACTCTGGACATGGCCATGGCAGGCAATGACTACTTCGAAGCCATGTATCGCAACATTAACACCATCAAGGAGGCACTGGGATGAAACTGTTTTTTCATGGCGGCGGCTGCGGCGATTCCTGCTGCCTTCGGGTCCAGAATCTTTCCGTTAAAATCGGCAACGACCAGATTCTGCAGGGCGTGGATATGCATGTCCACTGCGGTGAGCTGGTTGCCCTTATCGGCCCTAACGGTGCCGGTAAAAGTACATTCCTCAAGGCCATTCTCGGACAAATCGATTATGATGGTGTAATCGCTTTTTCCGCCCCCGGTCAACGGGAGCGGCGTCCCAGAATCGGTTACGTTCCCCAAAGTCCCACCTTCGATGCCGGCGACCCTGTTTCCGTGGCGGATTTATTCGCATGCTGCATGAGTAAGCGTCCTGCGTTTCTGGGACTGTCCAAGGCCATGCGGAGCAAGGTGCTGGACTGTCTGGAACGGGTCCACGGCGAGGACCTGATTGACAAACGGGTCGGCACCCTGTCCGGCGGCGAGCTGCAACGTGTACTGCTGGCATTGGCGCTGGAACCTCTGCCCAACATCCTGATTCTGGATGAACCATTGTCCGGTGTTGACGTGGAGGGCATGGGCATGCTGATGGATATGCTGGATGAGATTCGAAAAACCTACGACCTTTCCATTTTGATGATTACCCACGATTTTTCCACTCTGGACCGCTATGCCGATCAGGTGGTGCTGATGGACCACACGGTACTGGCCAAAGGCACACCGGCTGAAGTGCTGGCATCCAGAGAGTTTCAAGATACCTTCCATCGCAGAGGAGGTGGGGCAAAATGAGCATCTGGTACACAATCTGCGACTTATTGCCGCTGGAGCTGCTGCGGTTCAACTTCATGCGCAATGCCCTGCTGGCGATTTTGCTGATGGCGCCCCTGTTTGGAATCCTGTCGACCATGATTGTTACAGGACGGATGAGCTTCTTCTCCGATGCGCTGGGGCACTCCGCCTTCACCGGCATCGCCATCGGCTGCATTTGCGGCGTTGCCGCTCCCACTTGGGTTGCAGTGCTGTTCTCGCTGGTGTTCGCGCTGCTGTTTTCTTTCGTCCGGTGCCGCAGCAATCAGGCAGCGGACACCCTGATTGGCGTGTTCTCCAGCACCGCCGTGGCATTGGGTATCTTTATTGCCACCCTAGGCGGCGGAAGCTTTACCAAATACAACAAGTATCTAATCGGTGATATTCTGTCTGTCACGCCAGAGGAAATCGGTATGCTGGCGCTGGTACTGTTGTTTGTGCTGGTGTTCTGGGTGCTGTACTCCAACCGGCTGACCCTCACCGCCGTTCATCCCCAGCTGGCCTCCTCCCGTGGCATCCCCGTTCAGCTGAGCCAGACCGTGTTCACCGCCGCCATCGCTGTGGTGGTGACTCTGTCCATTTCCTCGGTGGGTCTGCTGATTCTCAACTCCTTGCTGGTGCTGCCTGCCGCTTCCGCACGGAATGTGGCACGGAATTTGAAGCAGTACCACCTGTTTGCGGTGCTGTTCGCCCTGCTTGCAGGAGTTGGCGGACTGGTGATATCCTATTATCTGGGTGCTTCCGCCGGTGCTGCCATCAGTCTGATTCTGGCGCTGGTGTTCACAGGTACCTTCCTGCTGCGGAAAGTGAGGGGTTGATTTGGAAGCGATTATCCGTCCCATCGCTCGAATGAAGAGCGACTTCCCCTCCAAATTCGGTATTCCCCGCCAGAGCGGTCTGGTGGAGGAGCTGCGTTCCACCATTGTCTTTGAGCCGGAGTTTCGTAATCCCGATACCCTGCGGGGCATCGAGGGTTTTTCCCATCTGTGGCTGATATGGCAATTCTCTGAAGCAGTACGGGAGGACTGGTCCCCTACCGTTCGTCCACCCCGACTGGGCGGCAATGTCCGCATGGGCGTATTCGCCACCCGTTCCCCCTTCCGCCCCAACAATCTGGGACTGTCCTGCGTTAAGCTGTTGGGCGTGGAGCAGACAAGGGACGGTACGGTAATCCATGTGGCAGGCGCCGATTTGATGGACGGCACCCCCATTTTCGACATCAAGCCCTACATCCCTTACAGCGACAGCTACCCCGACGCAAAGGGCGGCTTCACCGACACCGCCGGTGATTTTCTGCTGGAAGTGGTGTTTCCTGGTCAGCTGCTGACGATGCTTCCGGAAAGTAAGCGGGATGCTGCCATAGCTGTCCTGTCCCACGATCCCCGTCCCTCCTACCAGCGCAAAACAGGAAGAGTCTACGGTCTGAGTTTTGCCGGATTCGACATCCGCTTCACCGTGGAAGAAAGCACCCTGACTGTGCAGACAGTTGAAAAGATTTAACGGAGCCGCCAAGGCTCCGTTTTCTTGATATCTGTGCATAATTTCACCGCCCTTTGCAAAAACTACCTCCGAAATACAGAATCCAGGAGGTTATTACCATGCTACGAAAACGTTTCCTCTGCCTTGCTCTGTGCTTATGCTGTGTGCTGGGCGCGGCCGGCAGCGTCCTTGCAGCTAAGGTGGACTGCGACGCGGTTTACTGCTTCAGCGATGCTGATTTCTCTGACGGCGAGGCTGTGGTGGGGGTGTGCATCACCCAGCTGCCTGACAGCCGCATCGGCACCATCATGCTGGGCAGACGGGTGCTGCAGGAAGGAGACATTCTGACCGCTGAACAGTTGAGTCAGCTGACCTTTCTTCCTCTAATGACTGAGAAAGATATGGAGGCGACTTTGACTTATCTTCCCATTTATGAAAATCGGGTGGAGCAAGCCGCTGCCATGACTATCACTGTCTCCGGTAAGCTGGACAATCCCCCCATCGCAGAGGATTCCAGTCTTGAAACCTACAAGAATCTGCCTAACGAAGGTCTGCTGAAGGTCACAGATCCGGAAGGGCAAAAGGTGACGTACACCCTAACCCGTCAGCCCAAACGGGGCACCGTCACCATTCGGGAGGACGGCAGTTTCCTCTACACGCCCAAGAAAAACAAGGTGGGCACCGATTCTTTCACCTTCACAGCAACGGATCCGGCAGGCAAGGTATCCCGTGAGGCTACTGTCACCATTCAGATTCTCAAGCCTACTGACAACAAGCAATATGCCGACACTACCGGCACCTCCTGCCGGTTCACCGCCGAATGGATGCGCAACACCGGTCTGTTCGTCGGTGAGCAGGTTAGCGGACAGCTTTGCTTTCAGCCGGATAAGGTGGTCAGTCGTGGGGAATTCCTGACCATGCTGGTCAAGACACTGGACATTGATGTTGACAAGGATGCCACCTACACCGGCTTTACGGATGACACGCCGGACTGGCTCCGTCCCTATCTGGCGGCAGCGCTGCGGACCGGTTTGCTGGCAGGATGGCCCTATGGCGACAGCTTTGGTGCAACCCAGACCATTTCCGGTGCGGAGGCGGCATTGCTGGTGCAGAACGGACTGGATTTGACCGTGTCCACAGATGTACCTGTGGGCAAGGAAAATGACGGCGAGCTGCCTGCCTGGGCATTGACCGCCATCACCGCTATGTCTGAAAACGGCATTGCGCTGACCGCAGAGCCGGTGACACGTCAGATTGCGGCAGGTCTGCTGTATCAGGTCAACGGAATGGAAAACTAATCACAACGCCGCTGCCCACCGCAGCGGCGTTCTTTTTGGGAGCAAATGATTGTTTAGCGCTTACAGCGCCAAACGATAATTTATGCTTATACCGCTTTTACCTATTGACAAAGTAGGTAGAGGATGGTATATTACCCACAGAAATACTAGGCAAAACTTTGGAGGTCCATTATGCAGGTTTATGCTGATAATGCCGCCACGACTAAGACCAGTCGTGTGGCTATCGAGGCGATGATGCCTTATTTTGATACAATTTACGGTAACCCCTCCAGCCTTCACTCCGTTGGTCAGGAAGCTAAAGAAGCGCTGGAAAACGCCCGTGAGCGGGTGGCTAAGTGTCTCGGCTGCGAGCCTAGAGAGATTTACTTCACCTCCGGCGGCAGCGAGGCCGATAATCAGGCCATCATCTCCGCTGCCCGTATCGGTGCGCGGAAGGGCAAAAAGCACATTATCTCCACCGCCTTCGAGCATCATGCGGTGCTGCACACCCTGAACAAGCTGGAGAAGGAGGGCTTTGAGGTAACGCTGTTGGACGTAAAGAACGGTCACAACGTCACCGCCCGGCAGGTGGCTGATGCCATTCGGGAGGACACCTGTCTGGTCACCACCATGTACGCCAACAATGAAATTGGCTCTATCCTGCCCATCAGCGAGATTGGTGCCGTCTGCAAGGCTGCCGGCGTCCCCTTCCACACCGACGCGGTGCAGGCAGTTGGACATCTGCACATTAACGTCAAGGAGCAAAACATTGACATGCTGAGCCTGTCCGGTCACAAGTTCCACGGTCCCAAGGGCGTGGGTGCCCTGTACTGCCGCCGTGGTCTGGCACTGACCAACGTGATTGAAGGCGGCGCTCAGGAGCGGGGCAAGCGCGCCGGCACCGAAAACATCCCTGCCATCATGGGCATGGTTGCCGCTTTGGAAGATGCCTGCGCCCACATGGACGAGAACACAGAAAAGGTCATCGCTCTGCGCAATCGTATGATTGAAGGACTGAGCAAAATTCCTCACTGCGCGCTCAACGGCGATGCCGTCAACCGACTCCCCGGTAACGTCAGCTTCTGCTTTGAGGGCATCGAGGGCGAGAGCCTTCTGCTCCTGCTGGACATGAAGGGTGTATGCGCCTCCTCCGGCTCCGCCTGCACCAGCGGCAGTCTGGATCCCAGCCATGTGCTGCTGGCCATCGGCAGAGTTCACGATGTGGCTCACGGCTCTCTGCGGCTTTCCCTCAGCGAATACAACACCGCCGAAGAGGTGGAGCACATCCTGACTGTGGTTCCCGAGGTGGTCGCCTATCTGCGGAGCATCTCCCCCGTCTGGAGAGATCTGCAGAACGGCAAACGTGAATATATTCTTTGATAGGAGATTGAATTATGGCACTTTACAGTGAAAAAGTTATGGATCATTTCACCCACCCCCGCAATGTGGGTATCATCGAAAACGCCGACGGCATCGGTGAGGTGGGCAACGCCAAGTGTGGCGATATCATGAAGATTTATCTAAAAATTGAAAACGACATCATTGTGGATGTGAAGTTTGAAACCTTCGGCTGCGGTAGCGCCATCGCCTCCAGCTCCATGGCCACCGAAATGATTAAGGGCAAGTCCATCAACGACGCCATGGCCCTGACCAACAAGGCCGTGGCAGAAGCACTGGACGGTCTGCCTGCACACAAGCTCCATTGCTCCGTGCTGGCGGAGGAAGCCATCAAGAATGCCCTGAAGGACTACTATGACCGCAACGGCATCGAGTACGACAAGAGCATCTTCCCCGACTGCGAGCATTGCGCCCACTGCGAGTAAGCTTATGATTGTATCGACAAAGGGACGTTATGCCCTGCGGGTGATGGTATACCTGGCGCTTCATGGAGCCGAGGAGCGGATTCCTTTGAAGGAAATCGCAGAATCGGAGAACATCTCCCAGAAGTATCTGGAGTCCATCATGTCCACCCTGTCCAAAGCCGGGTTTGTGGATGCGGTCCACGGCAAGGGCGGCGGCTACCGGCTGAACCGTCCGGCAAAGGACTACACCATCGGCAGCATCCTGAAGCTGACTGAGGGCAGCCTTGCCACGGTATCCTGCACCACCCAAGGACCAGCTGCCTGCTCCCGCTCCACCTGTTGCCACACACTCCCCATGTGGGAACGGCTGGACCGGATGGTGGATGACTTCTTCGAGGGCATCACACTGGCTGACATACTAACCGAACAAGAAAACCGGAGCTGACGCATTCGCGTCAGCTCCTTTGCTTTAGAACTGGTTATATATAAACTGTGCGGAATCGTAGCCGATGCCGTAGGCGCCGATAATCAGGATAGAAATTATCAGCAAGGCGGCGGTTGCATAGAATACCGTCGAATGGGGATACAGCACTTGCCGAAGGGAAACTTTCCGGATAGCTTTGAACAGGCTGACACCCAGCACAACAAACAACCCCACAGCCACAACCATCCAGTCTGCGCCGCTCAGACCGATGTTCAACAGACTGCCGTCAGTTAGGACGCTCCAGTTTTTTGCCGTTGCCATCGACCCCACCATCCGAAGGGTCATTGGCACATCCCGATAGCAGTCGAACAGCCGGATAACACTCATCAGCGCAATGGTACGAATCACCTGAAAGATTTCGTAGGGTGCTTTTCCTTTCAGATTGGTTTTTTCGTGGAAGCGGGCATACAGCGGCTCCAGTTCCTTGGACAGAGTGATGACCACCCAGTTGGTCAGTCCCCATGCGATGAAATACCACGCCGCACCATGCCAGATGCCGGTGGTCAGCCACACCGCAAAGCTGCTCAGGTACACCGTCACCCGTTTTCCCACCGTCTTTCCCAGATGAGTCCGCGACCATTTCGACAGCTTTCGCATTGGCTTACTGACAGAAATGGGATAAAAAATGTAATCGGTGAACCATGCGCCCATGGTGATATGCCATCGGTTCCAATACTCCCGGATGTTCTTTGAAAAATAGGGCAAATCAAAGTTTTCCGCCAGACGGATGCCCATTGCTTCCGCGATGCCAATGGTGATATCAATGCCGCCGGTGAAATCACAATAGAGCTGGAAGGCGTATGTCAGCATGGTCACAACCACATATGCGCCGGAATAGGCTTCGCTCCCAATCAACGTTGACACGCCGATAATCAGCCGGTCGGCGATAACCAGTTTTTTGAAGTAACCCCAAATGATGCGGAATATCCCGAAGGCCACCGCTTGGCGATTGAAGTGGTGGGGCTCATAAAGGGTTTTACTCAAATCTCCGTAGCGGCTGATTGGGCCCTGCACCATTTGCGGAAAAAAGGTCACAAACAACGCCAGTTTCCAGACGTTGCGCTGCGCGCTCTGCCTGCCACGATACACATCGATGATATAGCTCATGGTCTGGAAGGTGTAAAAGGAAATCCCCAGCGGCACAATCATATCCACCGTGATCCATCTGCCAAGCACAAAGCCGGTATACTTTGTGACCGCAAGAATCCCCAGATTCAATATAAGACACCACACCAGAATACGACGTTTATGAGGTTTCGCACTCGCTTTGCCGATGAGCAAAGCGGCAATATAGGTGGAGAGGATTGTGACGCCCACAAAAATCAGGTACACCGGATTTGCACTCCAGTAGAAAAACAGGCTTGCAACCAAAAGCAACACCCATTGCCAGCGGTGCGGTACCACATAATACAGCAGCAGTACCGCCGCCAGAAAAACAACAAATTCTACGGAGGTGAACAGCATCAGCGCTCTGACAATCTGCTGATCAAATCATACAACGCCTGTGCGGAATTGAAATTTTCCGGAAGGATTTCCTCCGCAGGAATGACCACATCCAGATTCTCCCCGATTTCAGAGACAAGCGTAATAATATCGAAGGAATCGAGAATCTTATCATCTACCAATGCGGTACAGGTGGCAAAGTCCACCTCAGGGTGGAGCTCCTCCAGTATTTCCAATAGTTCATTCACAGCGCATTTCTCCTTCAAAACGTTGTTGCAGCGCCACACGGTCCAGCTTGCCGTTGGCAGTCAGGGGCATGGTATCCAGACGAAACACACGATTGGGCACCATGTATCGGGGCAGTCGCTGCAAAAGTTCGCTGACAACCGACTTTTCTTCCCTGTTTCCCGTATAGTACAGCAGAACCCGATCTGTTGGTTGGTGATAAACGCAGCAAGACAGCCGGATTCCCTCCAGACGGTTGGTGTTTACTTCGATTTCTAACAGCTCAATCCGGTGTCCCATGTGCTTGATCTGGTGATCCTTACGGCAAACGAACTCCAGCTCTCCCCTGCTGTTCCAACGTCCCAAATCGCCGGTGCGGTAAATTCGTTCCGAATAATGGTGGTTCAACGGATTCTGGACGAATACTTCGTTGGTTTTTTCAAAATTTCCATAGTAGCCAAGGGTCAGGCAGGTTCCGCCAATGCAGATTTCCCCGACCTCGCCCTTGGCTGCAGGCGTGTTCTGCGCTGTCAGCAGCAGGATTCGGGTATTGGGAAACGGGTGGCCTATGGGAATACTTTCCACAGCATCCCCCACATGGTAGTAGCAGCTCATGCCGGTACATTCCGTAGGCCCGTAAAGGTTTGTAAAACGGGCATGGGGCAGCGCTTTTTTCCACAGCTGCAGCTGTTTGACCGGAAATACCTCTGAACCGAAAGCAACGGTATGGAGGTACTGTGGCTTGACTCTTTCAAAGGTCCCCAGAGAGGAAACCAGGGTCAGCGCAGATGCTACCCAGCAAATGGTATTGATTCTGCGGTCATTGAGGTACGCCACCAGTCTGACCGGAAACGAGAACAGTTCGCGGGGAATCAGATAGGTGGTAGCTCCATATTTGATGGTTGGATAGAGTTCCTTCAGGCAGGCATCAAAATACAGCGGAGATTGATTTCCAAAGACCGTATCGGCATTGAAATTCAACACATTCGACAGGTTTTCGATATAGTCGATGATGCTCCGGTGGCAGGCAACCACGCCCTTTGGTACACCGGTTGAGCCAGAGGTATACACCACATAAACAGGGTCCGTGTCCACCTGCCGCCGGCGGATATCCGACAGCACCGCCTCGTTTTCCAGAAAAGCGGTTATTTGATTATAGTCAAGAATTTCCCCCGAATAGTCAAGATTATCAACTATTTCTTTGTTGCAAATCAGCACTCTGGGGTTCAATTCTTTGAGAATCAGCGATAAACGAAAGGATGGCATTTGCTCATCCAGCGGCACGTAAAAGCAGCCGGCATAGACGCAGCCAAAGAATGTCGCTACCGCATCAGGTCGCCGTCCCATCAGCACTGCCACCGGTTCTCCATAATAGCCCTTTGCCGCCAGACAACTGCCAATGGCGCGGCTGTGGCGGTATACCTGACAAAAGGTCAGACCCTCCCTGTCATCAGCGAAGGCCAGCTTTTCCGGCACACGCAGAACCGTTTCCTCCAGATATTCCAGCACATTGATTTGCACCGCGGTCACCCTCTCTCAAAAGGCATTTGAATTCCGGTTTGACTTTCTTGCCACAGGACAGAATAGATTCCCGTGCCAGAACCTCCAGCACATCCAGAATCTTCTCATCGGGATGACATCCCTTTTTCAGAAGTGACAGCTCCGTACAGCCAAGAATGATTACGTCGGCGCCGTCTGACCAAAGCTGATTCCGGATTTTACAAAACTGTCTTTCATCCGGCAGCAGTCCGGCTTTGATTTGACGGTAAATCAAATTCATCAGGCTTTGCTGATTGGTTGGCGCTGGCACAATCAGCTCGATACCCTTCGGCTCCAGAACTTGCTGAAATATACCGCTTTGCAGGGTGCCGTCCGTTGCCAGCAGCCCCACCTTTCGTACCCCCTCCAGCATCGGCAACATGGAACGGACACCATGAATCACAGGAAGTCCAATTTGGGTTTGCAGCTTCTCATGAAAGCAATGGGCGGTGACGCAGGGTATCGCCACCACATTAGCACCCATTGATTTCAACTGCCGTCCCAGCGTTATCATGGGTGCTACGGGGTTTTCTGCGGCTTTTCCAAGAATGTAGGCCGTCCGGTCAGGGATGGTGGGAATGTCCATGACAATCAACTCCAGATGCTCCTGATCCCGCCCCGCATCGGTCATAGTAGCAATGCGCTCCAGAAAATGTGCCGTCGCCACAGGCCCCAGTCCGCCAATCACACCTAGCCGCATGATGGCACCGCCTGAATTCTGCCGTTTTCGTAGTCAATCAGATGCTGCACCGATTTCGTAGCACGCCGTGGGTACAGACTCCCCTCAAAAATATGGCTGTTGTTATTTGCCTGTGAGTAGCTTTCCAGCTCTGCATCGGTGTTCATGAAGAATCGTCCCGGACTTCGGCGTGGTGTGCAGTCCACATGGTACCAGCCATCGCCCAGATTAATTAGACTCCAATAGTGAGAAGAACCACCATGATTACATTTTACCACATCCATATTCTCAATCCCTGCCGCAATAAACAGCGCCTTTGCAACAGCAAAATAGGTATAGCAATCTCCAATCCGCTCCGTAAAGCCCCGATACGCCGCTGCACCCCAGTCGGTTTTGTCGGAGCTGCCCACATAGGCGATATTGCTGCCTGTCCAGCGGTAGATGGCGAAGGCAACCTCCATGTCCGTCATCCCTTCTGTGGTGATTTCCGCCAGAATCTCTCCGGCCAATTTACTGGCGGGAGATTCTGCCGTCTGGTCTGTCATTGTTTCAATTGCAGGTAGTTCCTGTTTTTGCGGACATATCAGCACCGCCAACAGTCCACATAACACAAATCCGAAAACCAGCACCGCCTTCATTTCTTCCACCCCTCTTGCATGATGGAACTATTATTGCCCGTTGTTTCCAAGACTATGCAAAAATGCGCCGTCCACCACTGGACGGCGCATTTGTTTAATGTTGGTCAGGTTTCGTTTGAAAGAATTGTCATTCAGGCAAAAACAGCATACATTAGAGTAGGACTGTTCTCTTTACCATACCGCTTTTAATTGGTTGCCGTCCACGCTCCGCCAAAAAGAAGGTCACCCAGTAGGGTGACCTTCTTTTTGGCGGAGAGAGTGGGATTCGAACCCACGGTGGGTTGCCCCATCACCAGTTTTCAAGACTGGCTCCTTAAACCGCTCGGACATCTCTCCATCTTCGCAAACTATATCACTTCACAAGCTAAAAGTCAAGTAACCTTTTCTCAAACAAGCTCTTGACAAACACACTCGACTGTGCTAGAATACTCAGGCAGTCAAGTGAATATACTTTGATTCGGAGTGATACCCAAGAGGCCGAAGGGGCTCCCCTGCTAAGGGAGTAGGCGTCTAAAAAGCGCGCGAGGGTTCAAATCCCTCTCACTCCGCCACAAGAACCACCGTCAGGTGGTTCTTGTTATCTATAAACTCCAAGCGGCCTGTGTTTGCAGGTCGCTTTTTTTGCACTCCGGAGGTTCTTGTATGGAAAAGAAAAGAAGTAGTTTTACGGGCAAAATCGGCTTTGTACTGGCAGCCGCAGGCTCTGCAGTTGGTCTGGGCAATATCTGGCGTTTTCCTTATCTGGCGGCAAAATACGGCGGCGGTATATTTTTGCTGGTGTATTTGCTTCTTGCCCTTACTTTTGGTTCGGCGCTCATGACTGCGGAAATATCCCTCGGCAGGAAAACCGGTCAAAGTGCCATCGGCGCGTTCACTTCTCTCAATAAACGCTTTCGTTTTATCGGCGTTCTTGCGTCTTTGGTACCCATGCTGATTCTTCCGTATTATTCTGTCATTGGCGGATGGGTGATTAAGTATCTGTCGGTTTCCTTAACAGGTGGCATCCATACCGCTGCCGCAGACGGCTACTTCGACGGTTTTATCTCCGCAACCGGAGAACCGATTATCTGGTTCCTTGCGTTTATCGGACTGACCGCGCTGGTTGTGCTGTTTGGCGTGGAAAAGGGCATTGAAAAGGTCAGTACATGGATGATGCCTGTTCTGGTAGTGCTGACACTTGGTATTGCCATTTACTCTGTCTGTATGCCCGGTGCGATGAAGGGCGTGCTGTACTACATCACCCCCGACTTTTCTAAATTCTCCGCCACCACCGTTCTTGCTGCCATGGGACAGCTGTTCTACTCCATGTCGTTGGCGATGGGCATTATGATTACCTATGGCTCTTACATGAAACAGGATGTGAACATCCGATCCTCTGTGAAGCAGATTGAACTGTTTGACAGCGGTGTGGCATTTCTTGCTGGACTGATGGTGATTCCTGCAGTGTTTTCCTTCTCAGGTGGTGATGAGTCTGCGCTTGGTAAAGGTCCGGGACTGATGTTTGTGACACTGCCTAAGGTTTTCGGTAGCATCGAAGGCATCGCCGGAAGTATCATCGCCACTGTATTTTTCCTTCTGGTTCTTCTGGCTGCCCTAACGTCTTCCATCTCCTTAATGGAAACTGTTGTCTCCATCCTTCGGGATTGGTTCGGCTGGGAGCGAAAGATCACTTGTCTGGTGGTTTTCATTGGTTGTGTTGTTGTAGGCCTGCCTTCCTCACTGGGATTTGGTGTTTTGAGCAGTATCTCCATTGCCGGTATGACCATTCTGGATATGTTTGACTTCTTCACAAACAGTATTTTGATGCCTATCGTGGCACTTCTGACCTGCATTTTTATCGGGTATATCATCAAGCCTGCTGCCCTGATTGAAGAAATTGAGCTAAATGGAAAATTTACAGGCAGGAAATTTTTCACTGTGATGATTAAATATGTGGCTCCCATATGCATCGTCCTGATTTTGATTTCCTCCATTCTGGATGCACTGGGGATTATGAAGATATAATGGATTCCGCTCCGAAAAATCGGAGCGGAATTTTTAAAATTAACAGTTGACAAACAGCAACGGTTGTGGTATTATATCAAAGCTGTTGCGAGACGGCGTAACATATGGGCGAGTGGTGGAATTGGTAGACTCGCTAGATTCAGGTTCTAGTGTTCACTGCGGACGTGCGGGTTCAAGTCCCGCCTCGCCCACCAAAGAGACAGTCGAAAGGCTGTCTCTTTTTTTGCCAGTCGAGCCTAGCCAAAACCAATAAAAACCCCTGGTTTTCCCACAAAAACGGAAACCCAGGGACTTCTTATGTCTATTGAGCTACGCTACTCTATTTGTAACGATTACCGTTTGGTTTCACCGATTTCGTCGGCGGCCCGTCGGCAGAGCATAAGCAATCTGAGAAAAGGAAAGCAGCGATATTACATGGGGGAACTGAGTGAGTTGTGGTGTATATTTTGCGGATATGTTGTGACCAATACTCTAAGATATAGAGAGGGGAGATTGAAAAATGTTTTAGGCTATGATAGAATGCAAGATATGAAATCATCTGGAGGAGATGAGTTTAAATATGTCCGAAATGCCGAAAATGCCGCTAAAGCGGTTTGTCAGTTTGCTGACGATTGGCCTGCTGAGCTTGCTTGTACTTTTTGAGATTGTTAGCGCAGTGTCCGCTGAGGCGACGATTATCACTTCTCAGCAGGAGCTGCTGGATGCTATCAATGCTGCTGTGGACGGCGATGTTTTGCTGGTAGGTGACATTGA
>JAZSEN010000134.1:0-5527 GCA_045531675.1 Faecousia sp. | reverse complement strand
GAACGCCATTGCGCTCAATCATGTACCCACTGTCGGAGTAAGTGCGAATAAACGCCTTATTGTTGATGGTCAGATTTTCCGTCACAATCATTCAAACTCGCTCCCTTCAATGGCATGAAACACAACCGCGCCGCCCTCGTACAACCCCGACCAGTTGGTTGCCGTTTGGTACTGTTCAATCAACGCCGCCGGAACATAGACTGCGCACACCTTGGAATCCACACCTAAGCCAACATCGGAAAATATATTGTGGCCTATTTCGACAGGGCCGCTGGTCTGTCGCAAAATGAGAGTTTTCAAGTTAGTGTCATACCGAAACGCCTGTCCCTGGATTATCGATACGACATGACAGTCCACCACTTCCAGACTAAGACAGCGTTCGAAAATATTCCATGGAAGAATGGTCATCTTCGGCAGAACGATATGGGTAAACACCGCTCCGCTGAAGGCGAAGGATGAGCTATATCCTCCTCCTACGTTGATATTGGAAAAATCAAACTCCTCCAGGGGGCATCCATTGAAGGAATACTTTCCAATGCGAGTCAGGTTCGGGAGAGATACTCTTTTCAGGTTGCCGCATCCATAAAACGCATAGTCTGTCAATGTCGTAATCTGAGAATTGGAGTATTCGGTCAACGAGCCGTCCAGTCGTGCTGCCAGCTTATCCTCGCTCTGCCCGAACCCCTCCATCAGGCTGCCCACAGCGGCAGTCAAATCTCCATCTTTCTTGCCGGTGACAGCATTGGCAGAATCAATCAGACCGTTGAGTTTTTCCTTGACACTTTCCACACTTGCCATTAGCTATCGCCTCCAATCAGGGCGTTGATATCATCAATGTAGGCTCCCAACGCCTGATTGATATGATTTTTGGAGTAGGCATCTACATACAGCCTGCCATTTTCGTCGACACCCACGCTGAGTGTCATGGTATCCGTTTTAGCCACGGGGTTGATGCCGGTGTCACAACCCTCCGGGTCAATCCATACATTGACTTCGGAATCTGATGGCTCTTTGGTGCCGATGTATACACCGGAAATGCCGTCCTTTCCCTTAGGAAGCGCGATGGTCTGACTGGGAACAGAGGGCATATCCTCTTTGCTGGGGATGTAGGACAGGACCATGGAACTGCCGGCACTTTGGACAGCAGGGGTGTAGAACCCACCGTCATTGCCGGCAGGACCCTGACCGACGGAAGCCGGTCCCACGCCGCTGACACCGATGACCCGACCCTGTTCGTCCACCCTGTCTACCCGCAGATACATTCCCGGCTCTGTTGCATCCGAGGGCTGGGGCAGGAATCGGGTAACGTTCACATAGTCGTTGCTCTGTACAGCCAGATTGGGATGGGGTACCACCAGGATTCGGATGGGAAAACAGCTCAGTTCGGCGTCCTGGTGAATCAGCGCCACCATTACCGATACCTCACCTGCGGCGGTAAGGACCTGAGGAGCAAGCCGGACTGTCAGCACATTTTCGCAAAGTGTCCATGCGGGAGAACCGTCGGGCATGGTGTCGTAGCGACCGGATTTGCCGTCGCTTTTAGAGAATCGCACCTCCACAGCGCAGTCTGCCGGCGGACTGAAGGGCAGTCCGTTTTCTGAGAGACGGATTTGCAAATCCCGGCTGTACCGGTCGTCCTGTACTGCCTCAACACAGGGGACGGATCTGCGAACCAGATCCATGGAAATTTTGTGTGTTACAATCATAACGAATCAATCCTCCTTCGCCCATGGCAACAAGAGCCCCTCAACGTTGCACAAAACCATGCAACACACCTGTAAATGATTGTTTGGCGGAGTAAATATAGCATTCTGCTGATGTTGGGGTTGCTGTTGACATTATGGTACTTCATTGGTAAAATGTATAAAAACACCAATTGAAAGGAAGTACTTGACTATGAAATATATCAAAAAAAACTCTGGCATTATTTCTGGTATGCGTCATGCTGTCCGGCTTTGTGCTGATTCGGGACTCTGAACCGGCGCAGGCCGCCTGCTATGGCGACTACACGCTGGTCGACACCATCTACGACTACGGCGGCTGTACCGGTATGCAGGGCATGGCGCTGGACGACACCTACCTCTACAACATCAAAATCGCCAGCTCCACCGAGGACAACGCCTTTATCGCCCGCACCCACCGGACCACCGGCAGCACCACCTATCTGACCAACGCCGCCACCGGCACGGTATTCTTTACTGAGCTGTACCACGCCAACGACATGGAAATGGTCACAATCAACGGCGTCCAGACCCTGTTCGTCGCCACCAGTCTGGCCGGTTCCACCAGTCTGATGCGCTATGCCCTCAGCGGCACCACCCTCACCGAGGTGGGACGGTACTCCACCTACTACGACGGCAGCTCCACTGCCATCTCCAGCGCACAGGTCATGCGCGTCACCGACAGCCAGATTGACTTCCTGATTAAAAAGGGCAAGCACCTCTTCTACGCCACTCTGGATGCCAACGCCACCAGCGGCGCCATCACTATGACCCACGCCTTCACGCTGGACGTTGCCAACATCAACATAAACGGCAATATCATCGATATGACCGACTGGCTCCATCAGGGCTTTGAGTACATCGACCAGAAGGCTTTTGTGCCCATTACCTGCGCAAGCGATATGAGCATCAGCTCCATTGCGGTTTTCAACATTCAGGGCATGTCCGGCACAATCCAGAATGACCCCGGCCTGTCCTTCTACATCGACAGCGCTACCTACGCCAACAAATTCGAAATCGAAAGCTGTAAAATCTGTCCCTCCGACGGCAGACTATATTTCAACACCAATCAGGCTAAAAGCGGCTCCGATTACGACCATGATGCGGTCCACTACATTACCGGCTACACCTACGACCCTGCCAACGGCGTCACCCAAGCCGGTGTCTACCGCTGGGAAACCACCGGCGACACCCTCCAGTCCGTCACCACCGGTGGCGCGTCCTTCAATGGTCTGGGCATGAGTCAGGGCAGCATCTCCGGCGGTGAGTACACCGATGCCCGCTTCAGCCTGAGCAAGGGCGTGGTGCTCAAGCACGACCAGCCATGGATTCTGGAATGGAAATCCTCCGGTCACTGGACCGACGGCGGTCTGCTGATGTCCGCCTACAATAAAAGCAAGTACGAGGGCAACCGCTACATCTTCCGCCGGAAGGACAGCTCCCTCATTGCCCTCGGCGAGTACGCCGACGGCACCTTCTACAACTACGGCATCGACCTTGCCACCTACGGCATCGACGGAACTGCCGACCATGTGTACCGCATGACCAATAAAATTGCCGCCGACGGCTCCAACATGGTCTATCTCAGCGTGGACGGCAAAGAACTGGGCGCCATGAACAACTATTATCTGGCAGGCAGCCCGCAGGGCACCACCTCCGACTGGCTCAACGGCAAGGATTTCGTGTTCTCCTACATCGGTACGGACCAGCACCCCATCGACACCTGCCAGCTGGACTATATTCAGGTCTGGGGCAAGGGTGTTCTGGATCAGGTGGACGAGCCGGACACCTTCCGCTGGAACAGCGGCATGACCGCCGCCACCGGCACCGGTCTCACCGAAAACACCGCAACCGCCATGATGGGCTCCATCTCCGGCAGCACCCTCACCACCAGCCGCTTTGATCTGGCGCAGGATGTGGTGCTGCGCCACGACCGCCCCTGGAGCATAGAATGGAAGTCCGATGGCGACTGGACCGGCGGCGCTCTTCTGCTGGCGGCTGCCAGCGGCAGTATGACCCGGGGCGCACCCTACCTGTTCCGCAACAGCGCCAGCGGTATCATCGCTCTTGGCTACCACGACGGCAGCCAGTTCAACAACTACGGCATCAAACTCTCCGACCACGGCATCGACGGCACCGCACAGCAAACTGTCCGCCTGACCAACAAAATTGCCGCCGACGGCTCCAACATGGTCTATCTGTACGTCGATGGTGTGGAGTTGGGCGCCATGAATGGCTATTTCGTGGGCGGCGGCTCTTACAGAGGGACCTCTGACTGGATTTGCGGCAAGGATTTCACCTTCTCCCATCTGGGCACGGTCCAGCATGATATCAACACCACCCTTGAATATCTTCAGGTCTGGGAAAACGGCATCCCTGCCGACCACACTCCTGACCATCACCGTTGGGAAACCCAAAACGACAGCTTCACCGCCATCACCGGCAACGCCGCCAACAAACTCAACGGCTCCTGCACCGATGGCGTGTTTAGCGGTAGCTATTTCCGGCTGGACAAGCCGGTGGTGCTGCTCCACAACCGGAACTGGAGCATCCAGTGGCAGTCTGAGGGCGATTGGAAGGATGCCGCCAGCGGCTCACTCCTGCTGAACAACTCCATCGACGGCTATAAAACCAATTCTCCCTACCTCTACCGCCGCAACGGAAGCCACATCATCGCCTTTGGCGAGCGGTTGGACGGCTACCATCAGAACTACGGCATCAAGCTGTCCGACCACGGCATCGACGGCACCGCCGCCCACACCTACCGGTTGGAGAACCGGGTGTCCTCCGACGGCTCCAACATGGTTTACCTGTTCGTTGACGGAGTGGAGCTGGGCGCCATGAACAACCATTTCAAGGGCGGCACCGCACAGAATACCACCTCCAACTGGATTTCCGGTAAGGATTTCGTATTCAGTTACATCGGAGGCCCGGATTTCCCCCTTGGCAACTGTTCTTTGAGCTATCTGCAGATTGACGAGGGCTGTATCCACAGCTTTGGGAACTGGACCGGCACCGACGCCACCTGCACCGGCAACGGCATCCAGACCCGTACCTGCACGCTCTGTGGCGAAATCGAAAGCCGCACCCTTGCTGCTACCGGCCACAGCTACACCTCCAAGGTCACCGCTCCCACCTGTCAGACTCAGGGCTACACTACCTACACCTGCATGATTTGCGGCGACAGCTATCAGGCGGATTTCACCGCCGTCACCGGCCACAGCTACATCGCCAAAGTCACTGCCCCCACCTGTCAGACTCAGGGCTACACCACCTTTACCTGCACGGATTGTGGCGACAGCTATGTGGGCGACTATGTGGCGGTCACCAACCACACCTATGACGATGGCGTAATCACCACACCCCCCACCTGTACCGTCACCGGCGTGCAGACCTACACCTGCACCGTTTGCGGTGACAGCTACCAGAAGAGCATCTACGCCACCGGTCACAGCTACGAAGCCAAGGTCACCGCTCCCACTTGTACCGCCGTAGGCTACACCACATATACCTGCACCGATTGCGGTAACGCCTATGTGGCGGATACGGTCTTTGCCAAAGGACACAGCTATATGAACGGCTATTGCACCGCCTGCGGCAGCAAGGATCCCGACTATGTGGAGTTGGTGATTCCCACCCTGACTGTGAAGAATCCCACTCTTGCGTTCAAGGATGAGATTCAGTACAACGTTTACTTCACCGTGGACGATGCTTCCAGCATTGTGGAAATGGGTATGATGACCTTCGCCACCCGTGATGCCAACGGCACCGTCGACAATGCTCAGGCCATCATCCCCGGCTACATT
>JAZSEN010000077.1:0-8501 GCA_045531675.1 Faecousia sp. | reverse complement strand
GCCTTTGGTAACTGCCATAATATGGAGTACATCAACACCGGCGACTGGGATACCAGCAGCTTTGTTGATTTGACCGGTACCTTCCAACATTGCTACAAGCTGAAGACTGTTGATGTTGCCAACTGGGATACTTCCAACGTCACCAGTATGTGGGGTACCTTCAACGCCAGCACCGCTCTGGAGGAGCTGGATGTTTCCAACTGGGATGTCAGAAAGGTTACAAACTTTACAATGATGTTCCAGGGCAATGGCAGTAATTCTATGGATATGAAGATCAAGAAGCTGGATGTCAGTAAGTGGCAGCCTGTCAGTGCAGAACGCATGGGCCATATGTTCTACGGCTGTGCCCAGCTGACTGAGCTGGATTTGAGTGGCTGGGTGATGCCCAACCTGTATACCACCAGCCATATGTTCGCGGACTGCATCAACCTGGAGGTTATCGATGTGTCCGGCTGGCAGACTTCTTCCACCTGGCTGTCCATGGACGCTATGTTCAACGACTGCCGCAAGGTGAAGTTCCTGGATGTATCCAGCTTCACCACCTCCGGCGTTACGGAGTTCTCTCAGATTTTCGAAGCCTGCTGGGCACTGCAGGAGATTAAGGGCCTGGAGAATTGGAACACCGCCAATGGTAAGAGCTTTGACGAAACCTTTATGAACTGTAGTTCTCTGAAGGAGTTGAACCTGTCCAGTTTCGACACCCGCAACGCACAGTACGGCAATAAACACCTCAATGGCGATACTTCCCAGGGCTTTAAGCTGACGTTCAGCGGTGTGAACAGCCTTGAGAAGCTGATTCTGGGCGAGAACTTCGACTTCGACGGCAACGGTACTGTTTCTTTTGTGTGCACCTTGCCCACCCCCGGCAAGATTGACGGCCAGGATGCCACTTGGTACAATGAGGCCAACGACACCTACTACGCTGCCAACGAAATCCCCGACAAGGCTGCTACCTATGTTGCTGCTGTCAGGCCTGCGGAAAACGGGTAAGTAACCAATAGAAAGTTCAGATAATCAGTTTCTGCGCCATGGAAGATTGAACTTGATTTTACGATTATACTATTATATGCTATTTTCAAGCTACTATTTATTTGAAAAAGTATAAAGGGGAGTATATTATGAAGAAAGCGATATCCTGGCTGTTGGTTATTGCTTTGACCGCGACGCTGGCTGTGGGCGGCACTCTGGCGTATCTGATGGATACCGATGAGGACGTTAACGTCATGACCGTGGGACAGGTGAAGATCGACCAGCTGGAGTATGAACGTGTGGACACCGAAACCAAAGGCGATAATGCCAAGGTTCAGGAGTTCCATGACAACAAACCTCTGTTTCCAGCTGTTGTCGACAAGGATAACTTCAACTGGGAAACCAACGAGAGCTATGTGGATTGGAGCCAGATTGGCAAGGATGGCTACGAATCCGGAATCTGGAATCCCGATGAAATCAATAATGAAGTGGACAAGATGGTGTTCGTCAAGAACAAGGGCGATTTTGATGCCTACGTTCGTACCGTCATCGCTTTCGAAGCCGGTAACTACACAAGCCTTGATCAGTTCCAGTCCAAGGTTCATCTGAACCTGAACGAAACCGACTGGAAGTGGGAGTGGACCGAAGAGCCTATCACCATCGGTGAGAGTAAGTATTTTGTTGCCACTGCTACTTATAACAAGGTTCTGAAGCCCGGTGCGCTGACGGAAATCAGCCTGAGCCAGATTGCTCTGGATCCCTCTGCTACCAACGAGGATGTTGCCGGCTTCGGCGACACCTATCAGGTTCTGGTTCAGTCTCAGGCTGTGCAGGTCGCTGGCTTCCAGAACGATGAAAATGAGCTGGTCAACGCCAAGACTGCTCTGGACGAGGCCTTCGGCACCATCCCCACCGAGGAGGACGAGTATCCTTTCGATAACGACAGTCCCACCAAGGGCATTGGTCTGAAGAAGGCTGTGCAGTACTATGAAGGCGGCAGCACAAAGATTACCGGCAGCGTCGCCAGTGTGACCTTCGGTCTGAATAAGGACTACCCGGACATCGTAAACAATTATACCGGCACTCTGGTGGATGTGGAGCAGGATCTTCCTGCCTATGCCTACTACGTCAAGAACGGCTCGACTTACGATATCTATGTCCTTTCCAATGGCACCATTTATGCGCCTGCCAACAGTAAGAATATGTTCGCAAGCATGGGCAAGCTGAAGACTGTGAAGGGTGATTTGGACGTGAGCCGCGTTACCACTATGGAGTCTATGTTTGACTATTGCGGTTCTTTGCAGAGCGTGGACAGTGCCAACTGGAAGCCCGGCAAGGTAACCAACATGCAGTATATGTTCTATGGCTGTGGATCCCTCACTGATTTGGATACGTCCGGATGGGATATGAGTAGTGTGACGACTATGAATCAGACCTTCTACGGCTGCACAAAGCTGGCTACTTTGGATGTATCTGGCTGGGATGTCGGTAATGTCGATTTCTTCTATGGTACCTTCTTTAACTGCAATTCGCTGACCGAGCTGGATACCAGCAACTGGGACACTGGAAAGGCTACGAATATGTCCAGCATGTTTGCGAACTGTACCAAGCTGGCTGAGCTGGATGTTTCCGGCTGGGATGTGGGCAATGTGACCACATTCCTGCAGACCTTTGCTTACTGCCCCGCTCTGACCGAACTGGATGTAAGTGAATGGGATACTTCCAGCGCGACCCGAATGGATTTTATGTTCCATGCTGACTACAATCTGGAAACTCTGGATGTTTCCAAATGGGATGTGAGCAAGGTTACTCTGTTCAATCATATGTTTGCCAGCGACCATCAGAACTGGGGCGATATGAAGCTGACGAACGTGGATGTGTCTAATTGGAATCCTGTCAGTGCTGTGAATATGGGTTCTCTGTTCTATGGCTGCGGTCAACTTACTGCAGTGGATATGAGCGGCTGGAACATGCCCAATCTGGAAAATCTGACCCATGCTTTCGCGGATTGCTACAAGCTGGAGACGGTCAACCTGACCGGCTGGAATACACCTGCTCTGATTAGCATGGATGCCATGTTCAATCACTGTAAGTCCATGAAATCTATTGATGTCTCCGATGTGGACACCGGCACTGTTCGGGAATTCTCCCAGCTGTTTGAAGCCTGCAGCTTGCTGGAGGAAGTCATCGGCCTGAATAAGTTGGATACCTCCAGTGGTTGCACCTTCACCGAAATGTTTAACGCTACCAGCTCTCTGAAGGTACTGGATCTGTCCAACTTTGATACCGGCAGTGCTTACGAAAACTATGAAACTTTAGTTAGCGGTAAGTATTCTGCCTTTGCCATTACCTTCTCTGGCATGAGCAGTCTGGAGAAGCTGATTATCGGTGAGAAGGTAAGCTTCGACGGTAATGGTACTGTTCCTGCGGGCAACAAGCTGGTACTGCCTGCTCCCGCTTCCAAGGCTGGCTTTACCGCTAAGTGGCGCAATGTGGAAACCGGCGAGCTGTATCTGGCCTCCGAGATTCCTGAAGGCGTTGCCGCTACCTACGAAGCATACTACGAAGCAATCTCCAATAACTGATTATTTCCCGTTGTTCCCCAGCCCCTGAGGGGCTGGGGAACAGTTTTACAATTCGCCTGACTATTTGAGTCAGGCGAATTGTTATTTGTCATAATTCAGATCTAGTCAGCAGGGAAAGATATGTGCATATTGTTGACGACTGGATTGAAGGATGATAAAATAAGGATGAATTATTATTTGGAGGTAGTGATTATGAAAACTACTCTGAAACGTGTTGTATCCATAATGCTTTGCGTTGCAATGCTGGCTGGATTCGTTCTGGTGGGTACGATTACAACAGATTATTTGCCTACTGCATCTGCAACCAATCATGGTGTGTACGAAACGCTGGCGTCGATTTACGATTACGGCAGCAGTGTCAGTATGCAGGGCCTTGCCCTTTGCGGCGAGTATTTCTATGCCATTAAGACCGATGGAGATAATTACGGAGCATCCGTTTGCCGCGTCAATAAGTATACTGGCGCCAAGAACTGGATGTACAATAACTCCAACGGCTCCTATTATTTCTATGACTTCGGTCATGGCAATGATTGTGATGTTGCGGTTTTTGGCGGCACCACCACGATGATTGTCGCCACCTCCACAACGGGTGCCAACTCTCTTGTCCGCTACAAAATCAGCGGCACCAGTGCTACCAAGGTTTGTGGCTACCAGATGGTTTCTCCCAGCGGTGCCAATATCGGTGGCGGCGCCATCCGTATTGTTCGTGTGGATGCCAACAATGCCTATTTGTTGTTTAAATCCGGCGATTCTCTTTACACCGGCACTTTGCCCCTTTCCCAGAACGGCGGCAAAATTGTCATGAACTACATGTGTAAGCTGGACTATTCCAGAGTGTTCGTCAATGGCGTGGAATCAGATTTGAGCGGCTGGTCTGGTCAGGGTATGGGCTACCACGATCATATGGTCTATCTGCCGTTGTCCAGCCATACTACCAGCGACTGGAATATGAGTATCGTTCTGGTTTATGACATCGAGGGCGCTTCCGGTACTATCCTGCCGCTGCCGGATCCCACCTTCAAGGTTACCAGCTCCGCTTATTCTGCGCTGTTCGAGATGGAGAGCTGTGTCATCGATCCGGAGACTAATCGGCTTTACTTCAATACCAACCGCCGTGTTACCTCCAGTGATACCAATCACGACGGCATCCACTACATAACCAACTGGACCTATGAACCTCAGAACCGGTTCACTGAGGTGAACAACTACCGTTGGGAGATGCAGAACAATAAGCTGATGTCCGTTACCGACGGCGGTGCTGTCTATAATGGTCTTGCCATGCATCAGGGTAGCATCTCCAATGGAAAGATTACGGATGGCCGGTTTACTGCCAGCAAAACGGTTGTTTTGAATCATAATCTGCCATGGGTAGTGGAATGGAAATCCAATGGTTGCACCGGCGGTCAGTTGCTGTTTGCAACTCAGTCCATCAGTAGCTATGCTAACGCCCCCTATATCTACGTTACCAGCGGAAATCAGAAGGTGTTCCTCGGCTACAATAATGGCAGCCAATACAATAATTACGGTCTGGCGCTGTCGGATTATGGAGTGAATCCATCTACGGCCAGCGTATTCCGGCTGACTAACAAAATTGCGTCCGATGGCTCTAACATGGTCTATTTGTCCGTGGATGGGAAAGAGTTGGGTGCATTAAATAAGTATCATATTGGCGGTACATCTCAGGGAACGACCTCCAGTTGGGTATCGGGTCAAGATTTTAAGTTCTCCTATCTGGGTACCAGCAGTCATGCGCTGAACGACTCCATCGAGTACATTCAGGTTTGGGGCAATGGTATCGTCGGCGAGGTGGACGAGCCGGATACTTACCGTTGGGAAACCACAAGTAACACTTTGACCAATATCTCCTCCTTTGATTTGACTGAAAATGGTACTTCCAAGCTGTGGGGTTCTATCTCCAACAACAGCTACACCGGTGCCCAGTATGATTTGAACAGAAATATCGTTCTGCTGCATAACCGTCCTTGGAGCATTGAATGGAAGGGAAGTCATACCGCCGGCGCTATGGTTCTGGCAGGTGACAACAACGGTAATACCGAGGGCGCACCTTATCTGTTCCGAACCAGTATTCTTGCCTTCGGCGAACGGATAGCGGGCAATCATCATAACTACGGTTTGAATCTGTCGGATTATGGAATTGATTACACCCAGACCCATGTTTACCGCTTGACCAACCGCATTGCCGCTAACGGCAGCAACATGGTCTACCTGTATGTGGACGGCAAGGAAATCGGTCCCATGAACCAGTATTATAAGGGCCTCGGCGCGCAAGGCGTTACCTCTGACTGGCTCAACGGTCGTGATTTGACCTTCACCCACATCGGTGCTTATAACTATTTTATGTCCGGAACCATGACTTATCTGCAAATTTGGGAGGATGGTATCCCTGCAGATAACAATCCCAAGAACTTCCGCTGGGAGATTCAGTCCAATAACGTTGTTAACATTACCTCCGGCTCCAATTCTGCAAATAGCGCAACTATGCTGGCTGGTAGTATTTCCAATGGCAGCATTTCCGATGGTGGCTATTTCCGCTTGAATGAATCTGTGGTGTTGGTCCATGACCGTCCCTGGTCCATTCAGTGGAAGGCTCAGGGTAACAGCAGGTGCATGCTGTTTTCTGCCTCCAACACCAATAATATGCCTAATGCGCCTTATATCTTCTGTTCCGAAAGTGGCAACATGATTACCTTCGGTGAGCGCAGTGGTTCCGCGCACCATAACTATGGTGTGAACCTGACAAACTACGGGCTCAAGGTAACGGATCAGCATACCTACACCTTGACCAACAAGGTTGCATCCGATGGCTCCAACATGGTCTATCTGTCCGTGGATGGTAAAGAAATCGCCCCCATGAATGAGTATTTCGTGGCAACCACTTCTCAGGGCACAACCTCCAACTGGATTAGCGGAAAGGACTTTGTGTTCTCCTATATTGGAATGTTTAATTATCCCCTGAACGGCACTACGGAGTATGTTCAGGTCTTTGAAAGCTGCAGCCACAGCTTTGGCGCGTGGGTGACGAAGGCCGCCACCTGTACCGCTGATGGTTCCCGTACCCGTAGCTGCAACGACTGTGGCTATGTGGAAACCGAGGTTCTGAAGTCCTCCGGTCATAACTACTCCATGAAAGAGCAGTCCGGTTCCTGCGGCGGCTATGAGCGCTATGAGTTCACCTGTACCGTCTGCGGTGATTACTATCAGCTCGATGCAGGTGAGTTGGCTTCCGGCTGGATTGATTATCTGCCTGCGGGCATGGATGCAAGCCTGTTTGAATCCAAAACCCAGTACCGCTATTCTGACTACGAAACCGTGACTTCTTATGAACCTTCGCTGAATGGTTATAGCCTGAAGAGTAGTACATGGGAACAGACCGGCACCAAGACGGTCAACTATGTCAGCAGTTGGCCTTCCGGCTTCTCTAGCGCCAACAGTCTGTATTCCACATATAACAAGAAGTCTTCCAAGGTGACTGCGTCTGAAACCGCAACTGCTAAGACTGTGGTCAATTCCGATGCAGTAGTGGGCTATCTGTATTATCACTGGTGCTACTCCGGTTCTTACTATTCTGTCTCTACTTCCTCCGGAAACTACACTACGTTCCATGCTTTCTACAGCACTACCAATCCCTCCAGTCTGTCCGGTTATGATTCCAGTGACGGCAGCTACTGCAATCCCAATTCCTCCTGCTGCTCCAACTCTGAATGGTACTGGTATGTTTCTGTTTATGCGCAGAAGTCCACCAGCTATAAAAAACTCTTCACCTATGAGCGCTGGACGGATATGAGTGACTGGGGCGATTCTGCGGTTACTGCCAGCACTACCCGTAAGGTGGAGACCCGTACTGTTTATCGCCTGAAGGAGGCTTCTATGGGGGACCACACCTTTAACAATGGTGTGATTACCACCCAGCCCACCTGTGTCAGCGCCGGTGTCCGTACCTACACCTGTACCGGCTGTGGTTATAGCTACACCGAGAGCATCGATTTTTCCGGTCACGATTATAACGACGGTGTGATTACCACCAGACCCGGCTGTACCACCACTGGTGTTATGACGTATACCTGCATCACCTGTGGCGACAGCTATCAAAAGAGCATTTATGCCACCGGTCACAGCTATCAGTCTGTAGTTTCTGCACCTACTTGCTCTTCCACTGGATATACAACTTATACTTGTATCAACTGCGGTAACAGCTATGTTGCAGATTCCGTTCCCGCTTCTGGCCATACATATAATTCCGGTGTGGTCACAAATCCCACCTGCACAGCTGACGGCTATACGACCTATACCTGTACAGGCTGTGGCACGAGCTATAGGGATAAGATTGTTTCCGCTACCGGACACAATTACAAGTCTGTAGTGACGAAACCCACCTGTACAAAGGATGGTTATACTACTTATACCTGTTCGAACTGTGGTGACAGTTATAAGAGTAATACGGTTACGGCTACCGGACACAGCTACAAGTCTGTTGTTACGGCTCCTACTTGTACCGCTGCGGGCTATACCACTTACACCTGTACTGTCTGCAATTACAGTTACAAGGGCAATAGTGTTGCCGCTACTGGTCATAAGTATGAATCTGTGGTGACGGCTCCCACTTGTACCACTGGTGGATATACCACCTATACCTGTTCTGGATGTGGCGATAGCTATGTGGGCAATCGCGTTGCTGCTACCGGACACAGCTATGTGAACGGCTATTGTATTACTTGTGGCAGTAAAGATCCGAGCTATGTTGAAACTGTGATTCCCACCCTGACCGTGAAGAACCCCACTCTGGCCTTCAAGGATGAGATTCAGTACAACGTTTACTTCACCGTGGACGATGCTTCCAGCATTGTGGAAATGGGTATGATGACCTTCGCCACCCGTGATGCCAACGGCACCGTCGACAATGCTCAGGCCATCATCCCCGGCTACATT